>JANYKY010000161.1 GCA_025357975.1 Gemmatimonadaceae bacterium | reverse complement strand
GGTGCAAGAATGAAGATGTTGGAACTCAACAGCTCGACATCGTAGTCGATGACAAGATCATCCTGGAAGTGAAAGCCACACTCGTGCTTCATCAATCAGCGATGCGCCAGCTGACGAGTTACCTCAAGGGGACAGAATTTGAAGTTGGTCTTGTACTTCACTTCGGCGAGGAAGCGAAGTTCTATCGACGGATCTGGTCAAACGAAACCAAAAGAAATATCCGGTCGTTATCCGCCTCAAATCCGCCCCATCCGTGGCAAAATGGCGTTTGACTTGCGCCGAAATGCATTTGACTCGAGGAAAGCGCCTCACCGTTAGAATCACGCAGTCGGTTTATTAGCCACGGCAAACTCCACCGTGTACCGCAATTCGGTGAACCGCTTGAGAAGATCATTCGCATTTAACCCCGCTCGTTCACTACCCGACAAATCAGCGAGCATCTCCCCACGATGCATCATGATCGTACGATCACCCTGCTCGAGCGCCTGATCCATGCTGTGTGTCACCATCAACGTCGTGAGCTTGTTCTCACGCACTACTTCCTCGGTGATGTGAATGATCTGCTCTGCCGCACGCGGATCCAGCGCGGCAGTGTGCTCGTCGAGAAGCAGTAGTTGCGGCCGCTTAAGCGTCGCCATAAGCAGCGTTACCGCCTGACGCTGACCGCCGGACAACGTTCCCATCGACGCGCGGAGTCTCCCTTCGAGCCGCATCCCAAGTCCCTTCAGTTGCTCATGATAACGATCGAGCGACAACCGGCTCAATCCCACCCTCAGTCCTCGGCGCTGACCACGCAGTTCCGCCATCCGGAGATTCTCGGCAACGGTCATCGACGGGCACGTACCCTTGAACGGATCCTGGAAGACTCGCCCGATGAGTGACGCACGCTTGAACTCCGCCTGGTTCGTAACGTCGATGCCGTCGATTGTGATCTTCCCAGCGTCCGGGAAAAAACTTCCAGCAACTGCATTCAGGAGAGTCGACTTGCCAGATCCATTCGTACCGATGACGGTGACGAATTGTCCGGTTGGAATTACGATGTCCACGCCTCGTAATGCCGGCACACGCTCACCGCCGGGTTGCGTAAATGTTTTCTCGAGTCTCTCGATTTGGATCATGTGATACCAACCGAGGATTTTCCGTAACGCAGCTTCGGGATCGCGAGCGCAGCAAGCACAAACGCAGCGGTCGCAAGCTTGAGGTCGATGGGATTGAGTCCCATTCGCAGCGCCAGCGCGACCATCAGGCGGAATAAAATCGCGCCACCGGCGACGGCCATGATCGTAACACCGAGCCCTCTCCTATTGAATAGAAGTGTCTCGCCCATAATTACTGCCGCCATTCCGGCCACGAGGGTCCCGACTCCCATCGCTACATCCGCGAAACCCTGTTGCTGCGCTATGAGCGCACCGGAGAAAGCGACGAGTCCGTTCGCAATGGCGAGGCCAAGCTCGATCATGTGACGGCGATCAACTCCCTGCGCGGTGATCATTATCGGATTGTCTCCGACAGCGCGCATCGCCATTCCGAAATCGGTTCTGAGGAACCAGGCGAGAATTGCGCCGAGAACGATCGTGATCGCGAGGAACAGGACGCCGAGTGACTGATCGTCAGACCAGTTTACCGATGCGGGGATCAATCGGTGAACGTCAGCAACCAGCGTGCGGACATCGAGCAGAGATATGTTCGACTTCCCCATGACGTGCAGGTTTACCGAGTAGAGAGCCGTCATGACAAGAATGCCGGCGAGCAAATCCTTTACACCTAGTCTGGTGTGCAGAATACCGGTCACGTAGCCGGCGCCCATTCCGGCGACGACTGCAACGAGCGTCGCAATTATGGGATCGGTTCCGGAAACAATCATCGATGCTGCTACTGCTGCGCCGAGCGTGAAGCTTCCGTCGGGAGTGATGTCTGCGAAGCGCAGTACCCGCGACGACAGGTACACGCCCCAGGCGAGTGCGGCGAATGCCAGTCCCTGTGTTACAGCGACGAGCCAGAATTCGAGAGGGTTGTTTCCGCGTCTGCCCGGTTGCGGCTGAACAGCAGGCGATCCCGGTGCGGCGGCCGAAGCAGATGCCGAAGCACCGATACCGATGACGGAATCAGCACGGCTCACGATCGAAGCGGGGACCGTAACGCCGTATGCGCGCGCCGCATCCAGATCTACGATGAGCTGATGCTTGGACCCGAGGACGAATGGCATCGTGGCGGGATCCGCGCCTCGAATCACACGGATCATCATGATCCCCATGTCATAGCCATTCGCGTAGAAACTCAATCCCAAAGCAACGGGCGCACCGCGGAAGCTCGTCGTTGTTGCAACGAGTGGCATGTCCGCCTGGCGAGTCGATTTTACGACGGCTGAGTACGCGCCGCCGATCATTATGCTCGGGATTTGCACGACGCCGCCGGCGCCCCGGGCTTTCAGTGCCTGAATTCCCGGTGCGATATCACCCGGGCCGGTGCATGCGACGGTAATGAAAGTGACTCCCGCCAGAACGGCACCCGCCTTTGCCTTCTCCAGATAGAACTCGGCGAAAGGATCAGCCGGATCAAACAGTGTTCCCCACACTTTCACGTGGGGAAATGCTTCGTGCGCGAGTACTACGGCAGAGTCAACCGGAAGTGGAATTTCCGCACCCGTGACGTTGGGGCGATGCTTCGTTGGTGAAACGCCGGCACCGATGACGTAAGGATTTGAGACTGCGCCGAAAATTATCGGGCGATCAGTGATCGCCTTGAGAGCTGCCTGTGTTGCAATCGATGAGACCGTTGCGACTTGAGTAACGCCCTGCTGCACGAAGTCGCTCATGATCAGCGAGAGCGTCGGAATGTCTCCCTGCGCGTTGCGCTCGATCACCGTGATAGTCGAGTCGCGCACGTATCCCGAATCTGCGAGAGCCTTGAAAAATCC
>JANYKY010000152.1 GCA_025357975.1 Gemmatimonadaceae bacterium | reverse complement strand
CGTATTCGTGCGAGGCACCGGTATCAGATGCAAGCGCATTCGCGGCACAGTTGGAGACTGCCGGACGGATTCCAACACCCTGACTTTGACAGACATCAAGCCTTCGTTCACCCGCGGCGTTTTTGCGGGTGCCGTTCACGACAACCTTCTCTTTCCCTACCCGGCTCCGCTCGACAAGCGCAATCCGGGCGAAACCGCAGTCGTGCGCCGCTTGATTGGTGAGATCGATCGCATGGAGCGCACGCGAATCATCGACGCTGCGAAATTCGACGAAGACGAAGTAGTCAGCGAAGAGGTGATCAGCGAATTCGCGAAAGCGGGCCTGCTCGCTCTCACGATTCCGAAAGAGTACGGTGGACTGGAGCTGTCGGCGACGGCCTATGCGCGGGTGTTCGAGAGACTTTCAGCCGTCGATCCGTCGCTTGCTGTTCTCGTCGGAGTGCACTGCGGACTTGGCTCCAAAGCCATCGTGCTCTATGGCAACGATATGCAGAAAGCGCGGTATCTCCCGATGCTGGCGCGGGGCGAAACTCTTGCCGCATATGCACTGACAGAGCCTGAAACGGGATCGGACGCTCAGAATATCAAGACGACAGCGAAGCTTTCTGACGATGGAACGCGATGGATCCTGAATGGGCACAAGATCTGGATTGGAAATGGTCAGCGCGCGGGCGTGATTGCAACGTTCGCGCAAACCCCTGTCACTCGACGGGGCGAGACTGTATTGCGCTCGACCGCCTTCATCATCAGGCCGGACATGTCGGGCTTCAAAGTCCTGGGCACCGTGCGCAAGCTTGGAATTCGCGGATCTACTCAGGCCGAGCTGCTCTATGAAAATCTTGAAGTGCCCGTCGATCATCTGCTGGGAGCCGCAGGCAAGGGATTCGCCGTCGCTGTCCACGTACTGAATTCAGGACGCCTGACGCTGGCCGCTGGTTGTACATCGGGCGCGAAGAGAATCGTTGCAGAGATGGCGCAGTACGCAGAAAAGCGGGTTCAGTTCGGTCATCCGCTCGCAGATTTCGAAATTACCCAGCGAAAACTGAGTCATCTTGCGGCCGCAGCATACGCCGCGGACGCCATGCTGGGTATTCTCGCCTCCCTCGCCGATCGCTCGGCCGAAACTGATTTCTCACTCGAAGCTGCCTGTGCGAAAGTGTTTGCGAGCGAGCTGATATGGGAGGCAGCGGATGAAATGGTGCAGGTCGCTGGCGGCCGCGGTTTTGTGAAGCCCTATCCTTACGAGCGGCTTCTGCGCGACTCCCGCATCAATCGAATCTTCGAAGGAGCGAACGAAGTTCTTCGCTTGTTCATTGCCTTGAACGGAATTCAGGGGCCAGCTGAGTCACTCAAGGAAGTCGGAAGTGCACTGAGAAAGCCGCTGCGGAATCTGGGCCTTCTCAGCGGATTCGCGACATCGCGTTTGCGAAGCATGGTTGGGGCAAGCGCAACTCTCGACACAACTCTTCATCCGCGATTGAACGATCACAAGAAGTTTTTCGAGAAGCATGTGGCCGAGCTGAAGACGGCGACCGATCGGGCCATCATGCGGCACCGCAGTGACATTGTCGATCGGCAGCTTGTCCTCGAGCGCCTCGCGAACATGGGAATCGAGATGCTGGCGACGGCGAGCGTCATTTCACGGACGCAGAGCATTCTCGATGAGAAGGGCGAGGAGGCTTCAGAGCGGGAGCTTGCTCTTTGTGACCTGTTCTGTGTCGAGTCAGGGCTCCGTTTCCGGGCGAACCGCGTGACACTCGGGACATTTGGCGAGACTATAGACTCGAAGCGGAGGAGCGTTGCTGCAGATGTCCGTGAAGCTGGCGGATATTTCGTGGAGGATGCTATCCTCGAAACGGCAACGACAAAGACCGTTTAACGACGATGCGCAGATGAACTTGATGACGGCGAAAGAGGATTGCCTGTTCGCCAGGCCACCGCGCCTCGCCGCCTTATTATTTGTGGTTAACTACAAAAGCGGGACGCTGCAAATCGAATCGATGTCAGAAACGGCTGAGCCATCTGTCGTTCGCCGTCATCAGGTTCATCTGTGCATCGTAGTTAAACGGCTTTTGTCCTTATCGTCGTCACTCGAGGTCGATCGCGAGATCCATCGCCTTCGCTGAGTGAGTCAGGGCGCCAACCGAGATCCAGTCGACTCCGGTTTCGGCGATAGCTCGCACGGTATCGATTCTCACACCACCGGACGCCTCGGTCACCGCCCTTCCGCGAATTAGCTCGACAGCCTCAACGAGATCATCATTGCTCATGTTGTCGAGCATGATGATGTCCGCACCATGATCGACGGCCTCGCAAACCTGGTCGAGCGTATCGCACTCTATTTCGATCAACGTGCCTTTCGGGGCAGTTTCGCGAGAGCGCTGGATTGCTAGTCCCACATCTCCAGCGAGCGCGGCCAGGTGATTGTCCTTGATCAGGATGGACGATGCGAGATCCATCCGATGATTCATTCCGCCGCCGGCGCGCACCGCATATTTCTCTAGTCGCCTCCAACCAGGCGTCGTTTTGCGCGTGTCGAGAATGCGCGCTTTTGTGCCCTTCACTGCCCTGACAAACTCAGCCGTTAGCGTCGCGATTCCTGATAGGCGCTGCATGAAATTGAGCGCCACGCGCTCCGCGGAGAGCAATCCTCGCGCGTGGCCAGTGATGAATATCAGAGGCGTGCCGGCGACAACATCCTGGCCATCCCTCACTGCGGCGCGAATGGCGGCACGCGGGTCACGCTGCTTGAACGCTTCCCGGGCGAGCGCGATTCCAGCGATGACACCCACCTCGCGCGCAACCAGCGAACAGCGCGCGCGGCGTTCGGAGACAATAGTTGCGAGCCCCGTGATGTCATTCTCCGCGCCGTCCTCCGCGAGCGCCTCCCTGACAAGCGTTTCGGTCATCAGGCGAGAATACGGAAAGCGAAGCGCTCCAGGTGGGACGAAACCCCTCTCGGCCAGGATGGCGATTCGGCGCGTTCGCGGCGTCACTCGCCCGGATCCTCGGCCGTCTCGGGCTTCATCGAAAGCGGGCGTCGCCCACCGATCGCGATCATGCGCTCGATTGCAGTCCTTGCACGTGCGGCGATGTCGGGCTCGACCGTGATCACGTGCTCGAGGTTCTGCAGAGATCGCAGAACTTTCGGGAGCGTTGTGACTTTCATGTACGCGCAGACGGCGAGCTCGCTGGCTGGAAAGAATCGCTTTGTTGGATTTTCGCGACGCAGGCGGTGCAGAATTCCGACCTCTGTTGCGACGATGTATTCGTCAGCATCTGAAATCTTCGGCCGATTGATCATTCCCTCGGTCGAGAGAATCTGCACGCCTTCTGGATCGACATCACCTG
>JANYKY010000439.1 GCA_025357975.1 Gemmatimonadaceae bacterium | reverse complement strand
GTCTCGACAAGCACAGTCGCCTGAAAGATCCGGTCTTCTCGCCGCGACTCGCGTTCGTTTTCAAGCCGACCGAGAACCAGAACATCCGGCTCACATACAACCGTGCCTTCTCGACTCCGAGCACGAATAATCTTTTCCTGGATCTCGAAGCGAATCGCATTCCGGCGTCAGGAACCAAGCTGTTTGGAGTGAGAGCTCTCGGAGTTCCAACAACTGGTTTTACATTCAGCCACGCATGTACCGGTGGAGTTGGCGGTGGACTTTGCATGAAGGTGCCGACTGCATTTACCGGCACGCAGACTGTTCAGCAACTGCCCGCACAGGCAGCGCTTCTTTACAAGGCGGCATTTGCGGCGGCAGGCTCGAGTCTTATCGCCGCTGGCGTTCCCGCCTCCATCGTCGGCTACCTCGCCGCGCAGCAACCGACTCCGGCCGAAGTCGGCACAAAGCTTCGGATACTGCAGAGCAACGGGACCTTCGTCGACGTTCTGCCGACGGATCTTCGCGACGTGACTCAGCTCAAGCCCGAGATTCACAACGACTATGAGGTTGGCTACAAGGGCATTATCGCCAACCGCCTTCAGATCTCGCTCGATGCGTGGAAGGAAAACCGTAAGAACTTTGTGGGTCCGCTGATCATCGAGACTCCGAACGTATTCCTTGATGCAACGACGCTCGGCGGATTCATTGCCGGAAAGCTCGGGGCGCTCGGACTTCCTGCCTCGCAGATTGGCGTCCTTGCCCCAACGATTGCTGGTGGCCTCGGCGGCGTTTCCGGCAGCAAGACCACCGGCGTCCCGCTTGGTGTAGTGAATTTCAACGAGTCGCTGTCGTCCGGGTCCGACGTCATCGTCACCTACCGCAACTTCGGTAACCTCGATTTGTGGGGAAGCGATCTTGGCGCCGAGCTATTGCTCGATGGCGGATTCTCGGTGCTCGGAACCTATTCGTTTGTGAACAAAGATCTTTTCCCAAGGTCGGAAGTTGGAGGAGTTCAGGATATCTCTCTGAACGCTCCGGCGAACAAGCATACGGTCACGTTACGCTACGCCGATGAATCGCACGCGTGGAATGCGGAGCTACGGGAGCGACATGTGGATGGATTTCAGGCGCTGTCGTATATCACGGGGACAGTAGCTGCGTACACATTGCTCGATGCCGGATTTTCCTATCGGCCGTCGGTGTTGAATGGCGTGCTCTTCTCGATCAATGGCACGAACCTGCTGGACAAGCGTCACCAGGAATTCGCGCAGGGCGGACTCATTGGTCGCCTTCTGATCAGCAGGGTGCAGGTCACTTTCTAACAGCGATTGTAGTCGAACGGAGCGGTGCGCCTCGGCGTGCCGCTCCGTTTTCGTTCCCGGTACATTTACGCGCATGAATATCCTGCTGGACCCCGGATCACGTCCCGTTGTCGGGCATCGCGGAAATCGCGCTCACGCTCCCGAGAACACGATTGAGTCTTTCACTCAGGCTGTTGCACTTGGCGCTGAAGCGATCGAGTTCGACGTCCGGTTGTCGGCCGATGGAATCGCGGTAGTTCATCACGATCCGACACTTGCGCGGACGACAGACGGAACAGGTGAAATCGCACGAACAAATCTTGTCGACCTGAAAAGTGTTGATGCGGGCTCAAAGTTCACGCGGGATGGGGGAAGAACTTTTCCATACCGCGGTACGGGGATTCGCATTCCGACCTTTGAGGAAGTGGTCGATGCTTTTCCGTCGACTGCGTTGCTTATCGAGATAAAGGATCCACTTGCTGCTGGCGCTGTCCGGCAAATTCTCGAAGCGAAAAACGCCGAGAACCGTGCGCTGGTAGATGCGTTTGATGAACTTACACTGCGGAGGTTTGTCGGATCCGAGATCGCGTGCGGCGCGTCCAGGAACGATGTGGCGCGCCTGATGGCTCACGTAGCCGTCGGTCTGCCAGTCTCGAGAATGACCTACCGCGCGCTATGCGTCCCTCTTTCGTATAAACGCCTTCCACTTCCGATACGCGGTTTTGTGAAACCCGCCCGCGCTCACGATGTTCGGATACATGTCTGGACTATCAATGATCCCGCGGTTGCAGTGTCGCTGTGGAATTCCGGAGTCAATGGAATCATCAGTGATGATCCGGGTTTGATGCTCGAAGCGCGTTCTGCTCTCTTGGCATGATTGCTTCGTGCAGGTGATGAGAACGGCAAACCCGTTCAACGACGATGCACAGATGTAAATGATGAGAGCGCTAGCTTTCGCGACCCGATCACATCCCGACGGTCTGCTTCTACGTTTTTGTTGTTAACTGCCAAAACTAGATCTGGCGATCGGCAGTGATTACTCGATTGCTACGAGTTCTCCGGCAGTCATCATGTACATCTGTGCATCGTCGTTAAACGGCTTTGCTGTTGTCCTTCGTCGTTAGCCTCAGCTGGCCCGCGGTCGCGACGGAATCTCCGCTCCAGGCGGCCCGAGCGCACTCGTTGGAACCGCCTCGGGAGTAACACGCTCGCCGTGCTTGCGGACGACATAAGCTTCCATCGCGAAGTATTCGGGCAGTCCCAGCCGGTCGACGACAGCGGCGGTATTCTTGTTCCGCTCCTCGACCCGCTGCCAGAATTCACGATCATCCTGCCCGGGGAAGGGAGCCCGATCCTTCTGACTCTGATGTTTGAAGATCGCCTGAATTTTGCGGCGGAGCTCATCTTCTGAAAGCGGTACGAGTACGTCCGCCTCTCTCACATCCCACTCCTGCCACGCCCCGCGATAGTACCACATCTCAGGTTGTTCGCCCGAGTATCGCGCGAGCGCGCCCTGAACGGTGTCGAGACACATTCGATGCGTCCCATGCGGGTCACTCAAGTCGCCAGCGACGAAGATGTGTGACGGCCGGCGTTCCTCGATCAGCGCGAGCGTGATCGCGACATCCTCCGGCCCGATCGGATCCTTGCGCGTTTTTCCTGTCTGATAAAATGGAAGATTGAGGAAACGCGCCTGGTCCCTGCTCATACCGAACGTCTCGATTCCCGAAACCGCCTCGGCTTCGCGAATGCCGCGCTTGATGGTCTGGACTTCAGGAATATCGACCTGGCCAGGCATCTTCGTGGAGAGAAACTTCTCGACATTGTCGATCAGCTCCCTCGTCGCAGCATCAGCCGTCGCAAAATCGCGATCGAACCGCCTCAGGAAATCGACGTATCTCCGAACCTCGTGATCGAACACCGCAATGTTGCCCGATGTCTGATAGGCGACGACAATGTCATTGTTGTTCTGGTGCAGCTTGTTGAGCATTCCACCCATCGAGATTACGTCATCGTCCGGATGGGGAGAAAATACAATGACATTCTTTCCCGAAGGCAGTTTGCTTTTTCCCCGGATCTTCGAGATGAGCGCGTTGAACACTTCGCCGTTCAGCGGCCCCGCCTCCTGATAACGGGCAAGCAGTGAACTGAGATTATTTTCGCGGTAGTCGAGGCTATCGAGCTTGAGGATGGACTTGTGGGTTACGCCACTCAGCCAGATGACCGCGGCAATCTCAAGATCGCGTGTCCACTCCACTTCTCCGACAATCCACGGCGTGCGAACCCGCGTGAGGTCTGCCCCGGCAGCGGGATCCACATAGAAGACTGCGTGCGGATGTAACTGCAGATACGTCGCCGCAACATCGGGAACTGGCTCGCCCTCGACGGCGCGACGAATGATCGCCGACTTGTGTTCACCGGTCGCAATCAGCGCAACCTCGCGAGCGTCCATGATTGTCGCCACGCCCATCGTGATCGCTTCCGTAGGAACATTGTCTTCGCCGAAGAAATCCGCCGCGGCATCACGTCGTGTTACAGTGTCGAGTGCTATCGCGCGCGTCCGCGATTCGATTCCCGATCCCGGTTCGTTGAACCCGATGTGCCCCGTCTTGCCGATTCCGAGTATCTGGAGGTCGATACCGCCCGCATCCTTGATCGCCTGTTCGTAAGCCTGCGTTGCGGCAGTCAACTCGTCTCGCGGAACATCGCCCCGCGGGATGTGAACATTTTCGGGCTGGATGTTGATGTGGTCGAACAGATTTTCCCACATGTAGCGGTTGTAGCTATGAATGCTATCCGGCCGCATCGGATAATACTCGTCGAGGTTGAACGTGATCACATCGGAGAAGTCGAGGTGCCCGTCCCGATGCATGCGGATCAACTCTCGATACACTCCGATCGGCGTACTCCCAGTAGCCAGACCGAGCACCGGATGCCGGCCTTCACGTCGGCGCTCGGCGATTATTTCGGCAATCCTTCTCGCGACGAGCCAGGCGATCTCGTCATACTCAGCGATAACGACTGGCACACGCTCGCGGGGCGTCATCATCGTTGGGCGTCCCAGTTCACCAGGGGTGCGTCTGTAATGGATTTCTGAACGGCATCAGCAATAGCGCGCCGCAACGGCACATGCTTGTTATTGTCGCGGGTCGGATCAACTCGATTCGTCAGCAGAATCACGTAGACGCCACGCTCCGGGTCGATCCAGATGGAAGTTCCGGTAAAGCCAGTGTGGCCAAAGCTCCGGGGCGAGAAATAGTCACCAGAGCTCGAGCCTTTGGACGGTGTATCCCAGCCAAGGGCTCGACTCGACCCGCGAGATTGCGGAGCGGTCCAACGAGCAAGCGTTTCGGGTTTCACAATTCGCACTCCATTGTACGAGCCACCGTCGAGCAACATCTGTGCGAATATCGATAGATCGCGTGCGGTGGAAAAAAGTCCGGCGTGACCCGCAACGCCGCCCATTGCCCACGCGTTCTCGTCATGCACCTTGCCGTGAACGAGGCCGCCGCGAGCGGTGTCGATCTCCGTTGGGGCAATTCGCCCGAGCAGGGAAGAGGCTGGCGTGAACATCGTGCTGGTCATGCCGAGTGGCTTGAAGATGTGCTCATCCACGTAGCGGTCGAGGCCCTCTCCAGTAATTCGCTCGATGATGAGCTGCTGCAGAATCATGTCCCAATCACTGTAGACCGTTTCCGTTCCGGGAACCGAGTTGAGAGGGCGGGCGTTGATCTGGGCGAGGTACTCGTCGCGCCCCTTGAACGTCTTGTAGAGTGGCGCGAATGCTTCGAGCCCTCCGCGATGAGTCACGATCATTCGAACCGTGATGGCGGACTTATCGGGAGCGTTGAATCCAGGCAGATAACTCGCGACCGTTCGGTCGAGGTCGAGCAGGCTTTGCTCCTCGAGGATCATTGATGCGGTGGTCGTGGCAATGACTTTTGTGAGCGATGCCATGTCGTAGATAGTGTTATCATCGACAGCACCGGAAGCGATTGCGGTATCGAGTCTTCCGTAGCCTTTCATATGTACCACTCGGCCGTATCGTCCGACCGACAGTGCACCTCCGGGCGCGGCACCTCCGCTTATGGCGGACATCATGATCGAATCGAGTCTCCGATTGAGGTCGTTTGTCATGAAGACGTCCTGAGGACGCGCTCTTGCGGTTGTCGGACTGGTCGCGGCTGCAAGAACCGGTGGTGAGACGGAGTTGTGTCCGCCGCAACCAAGTG
>JANYKY010000114.1 GCA_025357975.1 Gemmatimonadaceae bacterium | reverse complement strand
GGCCGCGCGCACATCGCATACATCCCGAACGGCCGGATCATCGGCCTCTCCAAGCTGCCACGGATTGTTGACGTTTTCTCCCAGCGCCTCCAGGTCCAGGAAAGGCTCACCGAGCAGATTGCGCAGGCGCTGTGTGAGGTGCTCGACCCAAGTGGAGTTGGAGTCGTCATCGAGGCTTATCACCTGTGCATGATGATGCGAGGCGTGCAGAAGCAGAACTCGAAGACCATCACCTCCGCGTTGCAGGGCGCATTTCGCGATGACCCCAAGACACGGGACGAGTTCCTGAGACTGGCGCACGGGGCGTGAGCGCGAAAGAAACGTTAGCGCTTGCA
Source organism: Gemmatimonadaceae bacterium (assembly GCA_025357975.1). Classification (GTDB taxonomy): domain Bacteria; phylum Gemmatimonadota; class Gemmatimonadetes; order Gemmatimonadales; family Gemmatimonadaceae; genus UBA4720. Next base: position 1,690 of record JANYKY010000114.1, on the reverse strand, counting down.
GGTAAAACGGCGCTCGTTACGGGGGCGTCGCGGGGCATAGGAGCCGTGGTTGCAGCAGCCTTGAGCAAGGCAGGGGCGCGGGTCGCGCTTCTCGCGCGAGGCGAGCAGGCTCTCCGAGATGTCGCAGACAGTATTGGTCCGGCTGCGATTGTAATTCCGTGCGACGTTGTGAATGCGGAGTCGGTTGCAGCCGCTGCAATGCGGTTTCGAGCGGCTACCGGCGCCGCGCCGGACATCATCATCAACAATGCAGGGTTGTTTCAGATAACTCCGATTGCAGCACTCTCCGTTGATGAGTTTTCCCGAACTGTTCAAACCAACCTTATCGCTCCGTTCTTCATTATTCGCGAATTCCTGACATCGATGTTCGAACGGGGTAGTGGCGACATTGTCACGATTGGCTCGAGCGCGGATCGGAATATTTTTTCCGGCAATGGCGCCTATGCGGCGAGCAAGCACGGTGTGCGTGCGCTGCACGAAGTGTTGAGGGCCGAGACGCGGGCAACCGGAATTCGAGCGATTCTCGTTTCTCCGTCTGGGGTCGACACGAGTCTATGGGGAGGCATCAGATTTCCCGGGTCCGATGTCCCGCCCGATGTCACAACGATGATGCAGCCATCTGCGGTCGCCGAAGCAGTGATGTTCGCCCTTGAACAGCCCGCAGGTGTCACCATTGAAGAACTTCGGTTATCGCACAGCTGAGAGTGGATACCGTTTGTACATAGAGCTGATCGATCTCCTGAGGTGTCCGCGCGACCACGAAGAAAGCTGGCTCGTTGCCGCGTTCCACAAAATGGAGGGGCGCTTTGTCATCGAGGGCCGGCTTGGCTGTCCACTCTGCTCGGGCAGCTACGAAATCTCTGGCGGCATCGCGTATCTCAGAGACGCGACTGCCAGTGATTCACCATCCCTTGAACCCGGCCAATCACGCGAGACCGAAGACGAAGCTATGCGAATAGCCGCCATGCTCGGTCTGATAAAACCGGCGGCGGTTGCGGTTCTCGTGGGAATGGATGCCGACATTGCGGGCGAGGTCAGCGAGCTCAGCAATGCACGTATTGTCTCGTTGAATTCGACCAGCGTGCAATCGCGCGAGAGAGAAAACGTTGCTGCGGTTATGTCCGGCGCGCGCTTTCCGTTCGCCGCTGCCTCAGTCGATGGTGTTATGCTCGAGCGCGGATCCTCCGCCTCTGTAGTTGCCGAGTGTGTTCGTGTTTTGCGGACGGGTGGACGGTTGGTCGCTGACGCGTCGCTGTCGCTTGCTGGTAACCTGCGTGAGCTTGCGCGAGATGAGCGCTACGTGGTCGCTGAGTTCACCGGGCCGCTCCTCAGTTTGACCCGCTGACGCGACGCGTCAGTCGCCCGGCTTCTCCTCGTAGAGCGAATCAATGAGGGCCTTGTAATTCTTGTCTACCACGCGACGCTTGACCTTCTGCGTCGGCGTCAATTCGCCTTTTTCGAGCGAGAAATCATGCTCGAGCAGGCCGATTTTCTTCGGCGTTTCGTAATGCGCAAGCCCGGTGATCTGTGAGTTGACTTCCTTTTCAATCTTCGCATGAATCGTCGGCATGGTGAGAAGCTGGGCCCGATCGGTCCAGATGATGTTTCGCTTCCTTGCCCATGCCTCCAGCTGCTCGAAATTCGGAACGATGAGCATCGACGGGAACTTGCGCTTGTCGCCGATCATCAC
>JANYKY010000102.1 GCA_025357975.1 Gemmatimonadaceae bacterium | reverse complement strand
CTCGATCCAGCCGCTCATGCTCGAAATAGGCGTACCGAGTTGGTGCGCCGACTCGCGGGCCATGCCCGCCCAGATCTGCTCTCGATCCGCGCGACCTCGCGTCTTGATGGCGTAAGCACCCGCAAGCAAAAACATTCCGATCAGCAACGACTGGAGGAGCGGGATAATCCTCAAGCCGCGAACCAGCGATGTGTTGCCGAAGTGAACGGTGCCGACATCACGCTCGGTGATAGGCGGATTTTGCAGGTCGAGCTCGCGTATGAAGTCCCCGAGGTCCGGCGAGTCCAGCGGAAGTTCACGCGGAAGATTGGCAGACGCGGTTGGGTGGCCTTTTGAATCTGTGATGATCAAGGGAACGCCGGACTCGCGAATGCTGCGGGACAGGTCGAGAAGCGCTGTGTTGGCGGCGTCCGGCCCCGGATCGTTCAGGCCGTCGTACACACGCGCGTACATCACACCAACGCGTGACGCTTCACGCCTCAGCTCACGCACAACTCCCTGAGTGTAGATGACATACCACACGAGGAGAGCCGCCACGCAGATCGACGTGATGGTAACCGGAGCAAACCGGCGCACCGTTCAGCCCAACCGGTCGGTTCCCACGTACGGGCGCAGGACCTCCGGCACAGTCACCGTGCCGTCTGCATTCTGGTAGTGCTCGAGAATCGCTGCGATAATGCGAGGGAACGCGAGGCCGGAGCCGTTGAGCGTGTGGGCAAACCGCGGTTTCCCGCCCTCAGCTGGCCGATACCGGATCCCCGCCCGCCGTGCCTGAAAATCTCCAAACACACTGCAAGACGAAACTTCGAGCCAGACCCCGACACCCGGCGCAAAAACTTCCAGATCGTACGTCTTGGCACTTCCAAAACCCGTATCGCCGGCCGCGAGGAGAGTAACGCGATAGGGCAATCCCAGGAGCTGGAGTGCTTTCTCTGCGTGTCCTGTCAGAAGCTCCAGCTCATCGGTCGAAGCGTCGGGCGTCGTGTACCGCACTAGTTCGACCTTGTCGAACTCGTGTACGCGCATGAGGCCACGCGTGTCCTTTCCATGCGCGCCGGCCTCCTTTCGAAAGCATGGCGTGTATGCGGTCATCGCACGCGGAAGATCAGCCGCCGGGAGAATCTCATTCGCGTAAAGATTCGTGACAGGCACTTCACCGGTGGAGATTAGAAACAGATCTTCGCCGGCGACTGCGTACATGTCGTCTTCGAACTTCGGTAATTGAGTGGTACCCGTCATCGAAGCCCGGTTCACCACAACAGGCACCCAGGTTTCTTCGTACCCGTGCTCATTGACGTGCAGGTCGAGCGCGAAGTTCATGAGTGCGCGCACGAGCCTGGCGCCTTTTCCACGAAATACAATGAATCCGGAGCCGCTGATCTTGGCCCCTCGCTCGAAATCTATGAGTCCAAGCGAGGTACCAATCTCCCAATGCGGCTTGACGATACCCGCCTCGCGGGGTGTTCCCCACGACCGGATATGCTTGTTGTTCTGCTCGCCACCTTCTGGTACGTCGTCGAGGGTAACATTCGGTATCTCGAGCATATTGCGCTCGAGCTCCGCCTCGAATGCAGCGAGCTCGGATTCGAGCCGCGCGATTTCTTCGCCCAGATCCCGCGATTGCTGCAGCAGATCATCGGCATTTTCGCCAACGCGTTTTTTCTTCCCGACTTTTTGGGTGATGGCGTTGCGCGCCGCCTTGCGCTCTTCAACCGCCTGAATGGTCAAGCGGCGATCAGAGTCTGCGGCAGCAGCGCAGTCTATAAAAGATCCGAGCGCGTCGAGCTTCCCACGACGACGCATGCCGTCGCGGAGCACGTCGATCTGCTCCCGGATCATGCGCAGGTCGTGCATCGCCTATTGGGTGGGGATGCCCGTTGCGAACGACCTGAAGCCGCAGTTTGGGTCGAGCACGACGCTCACAAAAATCGACTTCGTGGCAGGCGCGATTGAATCGACGCCGAGCTTCGAATAGATGTATGGGGAAATATCGAACTGGCAGGCGTCGCTGATACCGTTGCGAAGCGACTGAAGGGCGATCACGTCACCTTTTTTCGCGACGATCGTGGAATCGAAGTACGTGCCCGTCGGAGCAATGGTCAAGGCGTCGAAGGTTCCGGCGATCTTTCTCATGCCGACCTGCCTCGACGCAGATATCGAGCTGACGACCTTTTGCACCGGATAAATGAGAACATTGCCCGCCTGATCCAGGTCGAACGCAACATCGAAGTTCGCGTTGCCGTCAACGCGAACGGTGGACTGGATATAAGTGTTGATCCCGCTCGGTGAGGAAGCGGGCGTTCCCGTCAGTGCGAAGACGGTATAGGACTTTTGAACGGTTGGGAGCGACGCAATGATACCGGTGCCGCTTCCGCATGCCGACATGACGAGGGCGCCGGCGAGTGTCGCCAGCGCATATTTCCGAGGGCTCATAACCTGCATCAAAGGAAGTGGGACGACACTGCCGTCCCGGTTTTCGATAATACCCTGTAACTCATGGCAGTTCAAGCGAATACGCTTGACTAGATTTGTGCCCATGTCTAGCTTCGCACCACTTTCGATAGAGCACTGATGCCGACCATTCGCGACCTGACGGTTGCTATTCGTCAACGGCCTGGCATCGAGGCGGTAGTCGTCCTTGGTCGGGACGGCCTGCTGATCGACAGTCAGGCGACAATCGATCTGGACGCTGAAAGTTTGGCAGCGCGCGTGCCTGGAATAGTTGCCTCCGCAGACGAAATCGGCACAACGACTGGCCAGGGGGCCATGCGGATAGCGTTGATCGAGCACGAAGGTGGATACGCAGTCGTCTCCTCCGTCGGTGATGACGCGCTGCTCTGCGTGCTGACCTCCGCATCGGCCGATCTCGGCAGCCTTCTATATGATGTGCGCCGACACCGCGAATCGATCGCCCGTCTTTTCTAGAGATTGATGACACAGGCAGAAACTCCGCCGAAACACGTTCTTGTTGCCGATGACGAAGCGCACATCGGCCGAATCATCAAGATCAAGATGGAACAGGGCCCGTTCAGGGTGACGCTCGCCTTCGATGGCCAGGAGGCCGTTGACGTTCTCGAGCAGGAGGACGATCTCGACCTTGTGGTTCTCGACCTCATGATGCCACGCTTGAGCGGTCTCGACGTTCTGGACCGGATTCGCTCGAGTGACAAGTGGAAAGAGCTCCCGTGCATCATCCTCACCGCCGCAGGACAGGAG
>JANYKY010000096.1 GCA_025357975.1 Gemmatimonadaceae bacterium | reverse complement strand
TCCGTGTATAGGCAGTTGCTGTTGTCTCTGATCCGTGGCCGTTCAGCGCGCCTGATGCGGGTTCATGTGGTTCGCTCGGCGCCCGCCGCCGCAACGAAACTCTCATAGAACCGTTCCCCAACCTGATCGAGTGTGTACTTGTGAACCAGCACCTCGCGGGCATTCCGCCCAAGTCGCTCGCGCTCAACACGATCACACGCGAGAGCCTCCAGCGTACTCGCGAGCGCCGCGGAATCACCCGTGTTTACCTGACGCCCGGAATCTGATTCGGCGAGGACCAACGCTACCTCTGAATTCGGCGCGACGATGGCCACCGTCGGCCGGCCCGAAGCGAGAATATTATAAAACTTGCTCGGGACTCCGATCCCTTCGGTACCGCGGGCAAGAGTCACCAGACCGATGTCTGCCGCCGCTAGCAAATCGGAATAGTCGCGCTGCTCTGCGAGAGGAAAGAGGCGCACGTTGCGGATGGCTTCGCGCGCGATTCGCGTTTCGATGTGCTCCTGCTGCGCGCCCTTTCCCGCCAGAACGAAAACTAGCTCTGAGTTCTTCGTCTCGAGAATCTTCGCCGCATCGAGAATCACGTCAAAATCCTGGTGCATCCCGAAGTTGCCCGAATAAAGAACAGTTACGCCTGTCAGCCCGTTGGCATCCCGAAAACGGCTTTTCGCCATCGAAACAATCTCTTCAGCGTCGGCCCAGTTCGGTATCACGTCAACCTTCAGCGCCGAAACGCCATAATTGTCGCGAATGTAATCGCGCATACAGCGGCCGAGCACGACAATGCGAGCCGCGCCTCGAAGCCACTGACGCTGAAAACGCTGCAGAACGAGCGAAGGTGCGGAGCGTTTGGGCAGCAGGCCGAGGACGTTCGCAACGTCGGGATAGAGATCGTGAATCAGGTATACGTACGGTGTCCCGCGAAGACGGCGAACGGCGTTTGCAGCCATGGCAAGTGACGGCGGATTCGTTACGACCAGTAGTACATCATGACGTGGATGCTTCATCAGCTGAGTGAATGCGGCAGCTGTAAAAACAAAGCCCGCGCCCAACCGTTTCACCGTGGAGGCCCGATTGGACTTCGGCGTAGCGAGCCTGGTGACCTCGACGCCATCCATCGATTCGTGATTCGGCAGTAGAGTGTCGCCACGGTACTGGTTACGGCTCGCGATCACGTCGAACGTCAGCTCTGGATGCCGTGCGCGAAGGTGAGTCACGAGATCGTGGAGCACTGTCGGCGTGCTCCCGGTGCGGTCGAAATACTCGCTGACCACGCCGATTCTCATCGGGCGGCGGCTATATTGAGGCCACGCTGGGCAGGCTTTCTGTCATACCACCGGCTCGAAGGAGTGAGCATACTCTGACAATTATAAGGGAGCGATGAGCGGCGGGTCGCGAAAGCGTGCGTTCGTCACTGGATCCACGGGGGGCATCGGAAGCGTTCTCTGCGAGCGCCTCTCCGCGGATGGCTGGCTCGTTACGGCACTGGCCCGGCCAGAATCGAATACCGGGCCGATTGCAGCGCTGGATGGATTGACCATCGTCCACGCTGATCTTTTTGATGAGCGCGCGATTACGGAGGCAATGCGCGGTTGCGATGCCGTATTTCATCTCGCTGCAAGGGTGCACGCGCCGGATACAGAGCCGCGATCGAGTTTCGACAGGTTGAACATCGATGCTACACGTTGCGTCGTCGCCGCTGCGGTCGCGGCCAGCGTTCAATCGTTCATCTTTTTCAGTACCGTCGCCGTATATCCAGAGCGCGACGAGATGTTCGACGAGTCATCTCCCGTCGCGCCCTCAACCGCGTACGGCGCAACAAAACTCGCGGCCGAGGCGATTGTTCTCGAACGGCAGAACGAGATATGCGTGACGATTCTCCGGTTGCCGGTAGTCTATGGCCCGCGCGACCGCGGCAATGTGCGGCGCCTGATCGATGCGATTGCGAACCGGCGTTTCGTAATTCCAGGCACCGGTGCGAACATCAAGACGATGGTTGGGGTTTTTAACGTCGCGCACGCTGCTGTCCGCGCAGCGATGTCTGAGAAATCCCCCGGAAAGATTTACATCGTCACCGATGATGAGGCTCCATCATTGAACCACATCGTTTGCATCATCAGCAGGGAACTGAAACTGCACCGCTCGCCGCCGCATATCCCTGTCTCGATTCTCCGCGCTGCCGGTTTCGTTGCGGACGCAGTGCGTCGCGCTACCGGAATTAACCTTCCGTTGACCGGCGATCAGGTACTCAAGCTCACCGCAAGCACGCGTTATAGCGGCGAAACAATTCGAAAGGATCTAAATCTGCAGTATCCAACCCCGCTCGAAGAAGGGCTGGCGAGTGCGATAGCTGGTTATCAAAATGATCTTATGACAACAGGAACGCACTAGTCTCCGAGGAGCGGATTGAATCTCACTTATTCCTGTTCATTTGACGTTGCGGGTTTCGCTGCGCCGCTGTAGAGTCTTACCCGCAGACATGATGCCTTCCTGAGAGAAATGACCTTCAACCATTCGCCCGCGCGGCGCTTGCGGCTGGCCAGCGCGCAACTGTGCCGCGGGTCCTTGATATTTTCGGCATGACGACGAGCATGCTCGTCTTTCTCGCCTCGGCCGCAATTCTGAGCTGGCTGCTGGCGAGCCGCGTGCGCCTCTACGCGCTCGACCGGATGCTCGACATTCCCAACGAGCGAAGCTCGCATTCGCAGCCCACGCCGCGCGGCGGTGGGTTCGCCATCGCTGTCACGACACTCGGCGGAATCGCTGTGGCCGCGAGCTTGAACTGGGTGCCGAGGGATCTCGCTATTGCCCTTTGCGGTGGTGGGCTGATGCTCGCCACGGTCGGCTGGATAGACGATCATAGAAGTCTTTCACCGCTCATACGGTTTGGAGTCCAGTTTATCTCGGCTGCGTGGGCGATGTACTGGCTCGGCGGCTTACCGTCGCTCAGCCTCGGAATCTTCGTCGCTCACCTCGGCCTTTTTGGCATATTCCTCGGCGCCCTTGGGATAGTGTGGGCAATCAATCTTTATAATTTTGTCGACGGAATCGATGGGCTTGCCGCTGGGGAAGCCGTCAGCACTGGAGTAATCGGTGGGCTTCTTCTTCTCGGAATTGGAAGGCCGGCGCTTGCGATCATCGCTCTGTTGATTGCCGCGGCGAACCTCGGATTCCTGCCCCTGAATTGGGCTCCCGCGCGTCTTTTCATGGGAGACGCGGGCAGCGGTCTGCTCGGGTACCTGTTCGCGACGCTCGCGGTCGCTTCTGAGAACTCCGGAGCGATCCCGTTGATGCTTTGGGTGTTGCTGCTCGGCGTTTTCATATTCGACGCGACGGTGACCCTCTGCCGCCGCATCGCGCAGGGCCACAGCTGGCACCATGCGCACCACAGTCACGCATATCAGCGACTGGTTCAGGCAGGCAGAACGCACGCTCAGGTGAGCTCGATGATTCTGCTCTTCAACTTTGTGCTGGCGATTCTTGCGATCGTCGCATGGAAGCAGCCGACGCTTTTCCTTGCGTCAATAATCGCGGGCGCACTTCTTCTTCTTGTTGCCTACCTCGCAGTCGAGCGAATCAAGCCGATGCGCACCCAGTCCCGAAATCCGTAAGAACGATCGAGGACCGACGACCGTTTTTGGCGCGACCTGCGCTTTTGCGTCCGACCGATCGCTGATGTTGACGCGCTGCCTGCTGCCAGCCGAGCGGCTACCTGCTTGGTGCAAAAAAGCGGGTTGAAGGCAGGTAGCGGGCAGCCAGATCAGCAGGTAGCAGTTAGCGCGTCAAACCGAAGCGAATGGAGGACGCAGATCGTTTTTGTAGTTCCCGAACTGTTGGGACGCAGATGGGTTTTTAGTCCGTGATCCGCCGGGTAGCGCGGTTCCTAGAAGCTCTGCGTGACGGTGAGCCCGAACGTCGCGTTGCTGACGTCGGACGCGAAATTCCGATTCAGGTCAGTTGTGAACACCACGCGTCCCGCAACGTCGAAAGGCCCGATAAATCGACCGAGCTCGTAACCGAGAGAATTATTGACGTCCACGGCATGGCGCAGGATCGACGTAGCGCCCGTTACTGTTCCCGCCTGCTCATGCTGTGTCACGCGCGAAAAGAACGCCGTCATGCGCCCACCAGGCGTGAATCGGTCGTACGCCACGGTTTGAGCGCTGCCGCTTCCCGGACCCACTGGCGCGCCCAGGAGTTGGCCGCGGTTCGTGTGCCCCTGAAACAACGTTCCGTGGATGTACGTCTGACCCTCTCCGCGTGTGCGCGAGCCCGATGAAGCTTCGTACGAAAAGCCCTCGGCCCTAATCGCATTGAGCGTCGTTCCGTCCATCCAGGATTTGCGGAATCCAAGATTCGTCGAGGCCGAGTGTTCGGGCTCGAGAAGCAAGTCGCGAAGGTCGGCGCTGAAATCTTCGCGCCCTAATTCCCCATAGAAGTCGAAACCGCTGCCGGGCGGGGCCCAGCGCAGCCAAAGCGAAGCAAGCTGATTTTCCTTCAGGCTGCTGTTGTCGCCGGCATTGATCTGGCCTTCGCTGGGCAGACTTCGCTTGAAAAAGTTCTGAAGTGGCAAGCCCAGATTATGCGCGGTCACACCGTTCTGCGTACTTGCTGCGTGGAAGAATCGCGATCCGCCGATCTCCAATCCAGGCGCGCCTTTCACTTCCATATCTCCAACAAGCCCTGCCATGAACCGTCTCTTGCCCGGCTGGAAGAAACTCGTGAAGTAGTCCGGGCCCGTTACAGGTGAATAGGGAGACTGATCGAGCATTCCATAGACAAGACGGCCATGGAGCTTGACGATGCCTGCGTTTGCTGGCTTGGATGTCCCGATGAACACGTGCGGGAACCCGCCCGAGTTGTTGCCGAGTACGTACGGGAAGTCGTTCGTCGGTCCCCACCATTGGCTTTCGGTCGAAATTCCGGCCGCGACTCCAAATAGATCGATGCGCGCGTCGCTCTCGCCCCAGTCGATGCGGCTGTATGGGTTGTCGCCAAAACGTTGGGGTTTATCGATCGTGAATGGGAATTGTCCGTCGTTGTAACGAACGACGCCCACTTGACCGTTGTCGAAAAGTGGGAATGGTTGATTCTCAGCACGGAAGGCCACAGGCGCGAGGCGCGCTGAGAAGGGTCCCCATCGCATGGCGACACCCAGTTGCAACGAAGAAGTAAGGCCCTTGCCCGCCCAGATGACTCCATCATTTCCGCCGTATGGGAACGCGGTATTGAACGTAAGGCCGACGGTCGCGCGGACCGGATTGATGTGGAATCCGGACGTGCTATCGCGCTGAAGAGAAAAGCGCTTGGCCCACGGATGCGCCGAATCCTTGACGGCCATGGCGTCAATTTCCGAAGGCGAATAACCGCGAATACTGAGCGGATAAAAATCAGCTTTGCCGAGCGATTGCATGTAACGCAGGTAGCTCTCGAGAATGCTGCCGGCGAAGACTTCATCGCGGCCGCCGACGTTCTCCTGCGCTGCCACCTTCGTCGATAATCCGCCGGCAAATGTCGCGACCGCGAGCATCGCAGTGATGCGGCGCTTTGCGGCGCTCGAGAAAAGTGGGCCTGTTACCGCAGTGAAACGTACCTTACGCATCGGTCACGCTCTGTACCTCGAATATTTGCTGGGAGATTGCGTCGCCGCTACCTTTGTGGCTCGCTCTTGTAGCCGATGCGAATATACTTACAGTCTAATTAAGAATGCCATCATTCCGGCGTTTGTCGTTTATCCCGATTCTGGCCGTCACGCTCTTCCCATGCGCCTCGGCCATGGCGCAAAGCGACAACAGTCGCCCACCTGCGCCTCTCACTGAAGGCGTGATCACGGTGAGCGGGGACTCGGTCGACCGCCTGCGGCTGGCACAGCTTGACGGCTCGGCACCGCCCGATGGCCTGATGCTGCGGTCTACGTCGAGCCTTGGCGATCCGCGCCGCTACGGCATGGCGCCGCGACCGTTCTCGATCGTATTCCCGTACCTCAACTTTGTTACGAACTCCAGCCTTCCATTCGGCCAAAACGATGGAGCGCTCTGGGCCGGCGTAGGAGCGAACGCCCGCGTCATGGCCGGATTCACTGCGACCTTTGGACCCGTTCGACTAGTCGCAATTCCGGAGCTCGTTTATTCCGCGAACAACAGACTGCCGATCAATCCCATCGATACGTTGTTTGCTCCGAAGATTCCGTCCTCGCGCAGTACATTTTCGTCGCCGTTCAACATCTATCCCTATTCGATCGATCTTCCATACCGGTTCGGATCATCGTCGCTGACGCGTATCTACCCGGGCCAGTCGTCGATAACCGTAACCGCGGGGCCGGTTGAAGTCGGCGCCGCTACGGAGAATGAATGGTGGGGACCTGCGATCAGAAATCCGCTGGTCCTTGGCGACAACGCTGCGGGCTTTCCGCACGCCTTCATTCGCACGACCGGGGGCCTCAACGGACCACTCGGAAATTTTGATGCGCGTTACATCGTCGGCGGACTTCATGAGTCCGACTACTTCGACAACGACATTACGAACGATGTGCGAAGTATCAGCGCTTTCGCTCTCGCTTGGCGTCCTTCGCGGGAGTCTCAGTTCACGTTGGGTCTCACGAGGGCAGTCGTCGCACCTGCGACCGGCTACAGCGATGTGCCCGGTGCCTTTTTCAATGCTTTCAAGGGAGTCGGCCACCCAGATTCACGTGCGCTAAAAG
>JANYKY010000086.1 GCA_025357975.1 Gemmatimonadaceae bacterium | reverse complement strand
GCCAAGAAATCCGTGGTCGCGATCCAGCCAGCCCTTCGTTTCAAGGAAGGAGAGAAACAGCAGTCGGGATGCATATAGAAGCGCAAGCTCAGACGCATCTTCAGAACCTTGCGTCGGCGTAACGTCGAGCGCGAGACAGCTGATCGAGGCCTCGAGCGCGCGAAAAAAGCGCCGATTTACACTTTCGCGACCAAGAATTTCAAGCCATCTCGCGTGCAGAAGCAGGTCAGATTCGCAACGGATCGCGGCGAGCGCGCAGACGGTCTCCGCATCGCTTGCGGCGATGTGACCCGGCCTGACGACTAGCGCTGCGACATGCGCCCTCGCTTTGCCCGTGTCACACGCGGCGATCGCCAACTCACCGGTGGCATCATCACGAGCGACGATGGTCCAAAGCAGATGCGGGGCGCAGGTGCTCAATCGAGAGGCGATGCGCGCCACCTCGGGCCTCAACGCGCCTGGAACTTTGACGCCGACTATGAGCGCTCTCAGTGCGCCAACACCCTCGACTATCGCATATGGTCCTCCATCGTGCGGAAGACCTATCGACTCCGCTTCACTTCCGGAAAGCGGCAGCGGCGTGTCGGCAAACCCGAGGTCGGCGAGGAGTGCGAGCGCACCCGTTGCTTCCAGCGCGTTTTCGAGGAGTTTTGCGGCGGCCGCGAGCGATTGCACGCGATGACTCTAGAGCGAGAGCCCACTCTACCCGGCATCATTACTCTTCGCGTGACGGACATTTGCTTCACGTGAGCGGTACAACGCTTTCCACCAGCGATTACAGGAAATGAAATATGAATGACGCATGGAAGAGCATCGACGAAATGGCTCGTGGGTTCATCGGCTCGCTGCCCCGGCTGACACTCGCGGTCGTCGTGGGACTGATCTTCTACCTTATCGGCAGGCTCGTTGCACGGACGATAAGGCGCACCTCGAGGAACGATGCCTCACGTGAAACACTCAGCATCGCCCTCGGGAGAATCGCTCATGGTTCAATCGTCGCTGTCGGCATTCTCATTGCCGTCGCAATGGCCTTTCCGAACTTTTCAGCTGCCAACGTTGTCAGCGCACTCGGTGTCGGCGGAATCGCAATCGGATTTGCCTTCAAGGATATCTTCGAGAATTTTCTTGCAGGGGTGCTGATCCTCATCACGCGCCCGTTCCGCATTGGCGATCAGATCATCTACGACAAGTACGAGGGCACGGTTGAGGACATCCACATTCGCGCAACGTGGTTAAAGAGCTACGATGGTCGTCGCGTAGTGATCCCAAATTCGGACCTGTTCACGCATGCAGTCACAGTTAACACGGCCTTTGGCACTCGCCGGCTCGAGTATGAATTCAGGATCAAGCAGGGCGGCGACATCGAGGAGGCAAAGAGGGTGATCGCGAAGGTTCTTCAGGATACCGAAGGCGTGTTACCTGATCCGAAGGCAGAAGTAGTCGTTACGGCATTCGATGACACGAGCGTGAGTCTCAAGGCGCGGTGGTGGAGCAAGTCTCGTGTGGGCGACGTTCTCATTGCGCAGGATCACGTCCTCTCATCAGTGCGGAAGGCACTGGCGGGGGCGAGCATCGATCTTTCATCGTCCACCGCGCAGACAAATCTTCAACAAACCATCGTCCCCAAGCGCACCGAGTCAACGGGACCCGGGCCGGTCAAAGCGGATGGACTCGGTGACGAAGACAAGAATCAGGCTGACAAATAGTCCCTGTCTTTCCAGGTCACCCTGCTGCCTCGCCAAACGGCCCGAACGAATATGTAAAACACGATCAGTGCGCCGACGGGGCTCAGCAGTGCGAAGAACGGCGACTGCTCAGACAGCTTGTAAATCGCGGCCCACCACAAAAGGAGCATAATGCTCGTGATTGTCGCCCAGAGCATCAATGCGTGCGGTAAATGAGTGAAAACGCCCGCCGCGAGAACAAAGGGTGGCACAAAGACGATCATCGGCCCGAGCAGTAGCATGAACGGGAATGCGAGCTGCCCAACCCAGCCCATCGGAACCGAATCCCTCCCGCCCGCAAACACATTCTTGCCCCAACCATGAATGAGCTCGCTGAGCGACGTGTACATGCGAGTCGAGAGCTGATTTATGCCTGTCTCGAGCACAACGTTTTTCCCCGCCGCAAAGAATCGTTGCGCCATCATCATGTCGTCCGCCACGTGCGATCTCACGAGCTCGTGACCTCCGAGAGCGTTGTAAGCATCCTTTCGCACAAGTAAGCACTGCCCGTTCGCGATCTTGTCCTTAACGCGACGGGAATTATTGACTGTCTCAGTGCCACCGTAGCGCATGATGAGAAATCCGAATATCTGGGGTTGAATCAACTTTTCCCAGAATCCGCCAAATTCCTGTCGCCCGGCAACCGAGAAGAGATCCGCATTCCGGCGCAGAATAGCATTCACACAACGCGTGATTAGATCTGACGATTGCGTCGTATCTGCGTCCGCGAAGCAAATAATCTCACCCTTCGCAGCGCGGGCCCCGTTCTGGCAAGCCCACTGCTTCCCGAACCAGCCTGCGGGCAGCAGCGAGTTCTCGACAATGTGAACTCGCGGATCCTCGGTGGCGATCGCACGAGCGAGGTCCCCAGTTCCGTCCGTCGAATGATCATCCACGATGATTACTTCGATATGTGGATAGCTCGAGGACAGTATCGAACGCACGCATCGCTCAATATTCCCCGCTTCGTTGCGGGCGGGGACAACGATGCTGACGAGCGGTGGCTGCGCCGGCGGCTCAGCGCTCTCGCCGTCTAGCGATGTTGAATCCTGCCCTCGGATTGCCGTAAGGACAGGCATCACGATCCACGGAATCGATGCGATGCCGGCCAGAGCTGTTCCGTTCACTTCGCAAACTCAGGCGCGAGCGTGCCCAAGCGCCCCGGCATTCAATTCCCTTGCAAGGATCTGCCAGCCCTCTCGTACGCTCGGAACGCGGGGAAGCCAGCCCGAAGCCCGCCGAAACCGCGCATTCGATAATCGGTGTGACCGACCGAGAGTGTCGCCGAGTGCGCCGGATATTTTCAGGAGCCATCGGGGCGGAATGCGAGGTGTCTTTACGCCGAGTGCTTTAGCGAGACTCTGGAATACTTCGCGTCTTCGCATTGGTACATTGTCAGTCACGTTGTAACAACCCGCAGGCACCCGGAGCGCGGCGAAGACTGCGGCCGCTGCATCGTCCGCCCAGATCGACGACATGAATGCATCAGGGCCGCCGAAAACCGGGGCAATCCCTCGTTTGACCGCATTGACCATGTCGATGGTGAGCGATGAGTCTGGACTGTACAGGTTCGAAAACCTGAGAACGATTCCAGCTCCCCCGCTTCGCGTGAATGACGCTGCCGACGACTCGGCCTCACGAACCGATTCGATATAGCTGCCGGGCATTATCGGGACGTCTTCGTCGATCCACTCGTCGCCGCAATCGGGATATGCGGGTGCGAACGATTCCTGAACGAATCGCTGCGCTCGGGCAGCTATCGCCGCGTTAGCGAGGTTTTTCGATGCCTCCCGCCGAATCCTGATGTTCTCGGTGAATGCACCAGGCATTAATGCGCGCAATCCCGACGGAATGTGAGTAGCGACGTTTATGACCGTGTTGTGGCCAGCCACGGCGTCATTCACTTCACGTGGCTCGAAGAGGTTCACCGTAACGGGATTGGCTCCCTGTTTTTTCAGGTGACTCCCTTTTTCTGCCGTTCTCGCAACGGCGGTTACTTCACTGCCTGCATCGATGAGAAGCGGAATCAGCCTCCGCCCGATCACACCAGTAGCGCCAGCAACAAAAATTCGCATCGTCACTTTTTTGGGCGGGACTCGACGCGGCGATTCGGCTTAACTGGCGCCACCCGTGCCTTCGACTCCACCGGGTGAGCTCTTTCCTGACTGCGACGCTTCGTCGCCGAGGGAGACTGTTCCGCTTTCAGCCGCGTGTTGATGGCCGAGGTCGTTTTTGTCGGATGTGGTCACACTGCCCGGCGGCGACGCCGCCGCATTCCGCTTGGTGCCAGATGTTTCATTGCTGTCTCGCTTCGTCATTCCTGTCTCCCTGGTGTGCGTCGATGAGCAGAGGGTGCAATGCATATACCACCGCCAATTGATTGACGCCTCCATTTCGCCCTGGTACGTTGCGATTCTCCCATGACAACGAAGCCATTCCGCTCGATCAAACCGCTCGTTCCCGGCTCGAAAGTCGCGCTCGTCGCGCCGTCGGGCGTTCTGCGCGACGCTGCACATCTTCGGCAGGCAGAGGACAACGTACGTTCACTCGGCTGGATTCCAGTGATGGGTGCCCATGTCGGTTCGGCAAATGCCTACCTCGCGGGCACGGATGAAGAGCGGCTCGAAGATCTCAACACGGCGATTCGCGATGAGTCGATCGATGCGATCTGGTGCATCCGCGGTGGTTACGGCGCAATGCGTCTTCTCTCTGGCATCGACTACAGTGCCTTTTCCGAAAACACTCGGCCACTGATCGGCTTCTCTGACATAACGGCTCTTCACGCGGCAATTCATCGCGAGTGCGGCCTCGTCTCATTCCATGGCCCAACCGCGCGCCGAAGCCTCACTGATTTTTCGCGAGCGTCAGTCGTTGCTGCTCTTGCTGACCAACGAGACTCCTGTGGTATTGCGCCAAACGGGCGAGTGCTGCGGGCCGGAAAGGCGAGGGGACGTCTCGCAGGAGGAAATCTCTCTCTAATAGTGGCCCTTCAGGGTACGCCTTACTCTGTCGATTTCGATGGAGCGATCCTGATCATCGAGGATATCGGCGAGGCAGTCTACCGCGTCGACCGCATGTTGCGACAGCTTCTGCTTTGTGGGTCGCTGCAGCGCTGTGCGGCGATTGTCGCGGGAGATTTTCGCCCGGCCCCGGACGACACTGATGGGGACAATCGAACGATCGACGAGGTCATCGCTGAAGCTGCTGACGCTGCCGGCATACCGTGCCTTGCGGGCGCTCCCATCGGACACATCCCCGATCAGTGGACCATTCCCCTGGGAGCCGTTGCAGATCTCGACACGTCGAATCTTTCGCTACGAGTGGATGTCGTGTGATCGGCGCGACGAGAGCCTTTATCATTAAGTAATCAACAATCGGGAGATCGATGGCGATCAAATCGGGAGCTGACCTAGTCGCTGAGGCGAAGGCAAAAATTCGGGAGGTGACCCCCGACGAGGCGATGAGCGACTCGACTCCGAATCTCGTCTTCCTCGATGTGCGTGAGAGAAACGAGTGGAATCTCGGACATCTGCCGAACGCGATTCACATTCCGCGCGGGTCCATGGAAACGAAAATCGAGGCCCTGGTTCCTCGCGAAACGCATTTGATCATTTATTGCCAGAGTGGAAATCGGTCTGCGTTTGCGGCCGCAACGCTACAGGAAATGGGATATGAAGACGTTGTTTCGATGTCGCAGGGCATTGCTGGCTGGGTGGATGCGGGAGGCGAAGTAGACTGATGACATCCATCGAAGAGTTCGAGCTCCGGCGCGACCGTGGAGACGAGAGGCCTCTTATCATCAGAGGCGAGGCGCGACTGCCAGCAGAAGCACACGGCACCGTCGTGATTTGTCATGGATTCAAGGGATTCGCGCATTTCTCCTTCTTCCCATATCTCGCTGAGCAGCTTGCGAATGCGGGCATCACGGCGATCACGTTTGATTTTTCCGGCAGCGGTATTGGCGAAGATCGGGAAAATTTCACCAATCCCGAGGCGTTCACCCATAACACGTTTCTCCAGGAACTGGAGGACGTAGAGGTGGTCGTCGACGAGGCGCGCGTCCGCGATTGGATCACTGGCGATTACGGCCTCTTTGGCCATTCACGTGGGGGCGGAGTCGCGATTCTTCACGCGTCGAAGGACCGGCACGTAAAGGCGCTCGTCACATGGGCGGCAATTGCGAGCGTCAACCGATGGTCCGGAGAGACAGTAGCGAACTGGCGGAAGACGGGATTCATGGATATAGAGAATTCGCGAACGAAGCAGACGATTCCAGTCAGCACGGGGCTCCTCGATGAAGTCGAGAAGTTCGCCCAGACCAGCCTCAATATCCCTCTGGCCGCGTCGCGTATCAGCGTTCCCTGGTTGATTGTGCATGGCGCGGACGACGAGACAGTGCCGGTCGCGGAAGCGGAGCAACTCAGCAGACTGGCGCCGAGGTCCAGCAAGCTTCGAGTGGTCAAGGGGACCAATCATTCGCTTGGAGGAAAGCATCCCCTCGGCGACTTAACGCCAATGCTCGCAATGGTAACGAGCGAGACTGTCGATTTCTTTGCCGCCAATATGGCGTGACGGCGGGGTGACCTCGTTGGATGCAGTTCGGAGTGAGCCTCGGGTTGCAAAGCTTGGAGCTGAGCTGGGATCGCGTAGTGCGGTCGAGGTGGACAATCCGTCGGCTCAGAGGGCTGCCGTCGCGATACTGGTTCGTCTCGGTGACGGTGACGAGCCGGAGGTTTTTTTTATCCGGCGTGCCACTTTCGAGGGGGATCCGTGGAGCGGCCAGATAGCCTTCCCCGGCGGCCGCGAGGAAAATCAGGACGACACCCTGGCCGCTACGGCAATGCGAGAGACACTGGAGGAAACCGGTATCGATTTAGGGGAATGCGGCGAGCTCATTGGTGTTCTCGATGACCTGCACTCACAGATAGTTCGCTTGCCTTCGATTGTGGTGCGGCCGTTCGTTTTTCTTGTGGCCCGTTGTGCCGATTTGGTCTTGAGCTCGGAGGTGGCGGACTGTTTCTGGGTGCCGATGACGGCGCTCCTCGACCGATCGATGTGGAGAAATGCAACGGTGCGGGCTGGCGGCAGGGAGGTGAGCACGGTTGCGTTTCATCATCGAGACTTTGTCGTCTGGGGGATGACGGAGCGGATACTTTCGGGTATGCTGGCCTTGGTCGGCTAGCACCAGGCGAACCCGATGAAGCGGGGCATGAACTCCGCACTTGCGATTAAGTTAGTGTTGCCTAACTTAATCTTACTACATCACGACACTCCTCAATTTCGCGGGTCAAACATCGGATCTTAGTGGCAACACAACTAACCCCTCCAACTAATGTAGACGAGCCTGGTCGTCCCGAAAAAGGCTGGCGTAAAGCGCGTGTAACTCCCTCTCTCGCAGAGGTTTACAGGTCTGTTCCGCTTACGGGGCGCACGTGGTGGCGGAAGATGCTCGCCTTCGCGGGTCCGGGCTACCTGGTAGCCGTGGGATACATGGATCCGGGCAACTGGGCAACCGATCTCGCAGGCGGATCGCAGTTCGGATATACGCTTTTGAGCGTCATCCTCATCTCCAACCTGATGGCAATCCTCCTCCAGGGACTTGCCTCCAAGCTTGGAATTGTCACCGGGCGAGATCTCGCGCAGGCGTGCCGGGATCACTACCCCGCGCCTGTCGCCTATTTCCTGTGGGTCATCTGTGAGCTTGCGATTGCCGCCTGCGACCTGGCAGAAGTAATCGGGTCCGCTATCGCGCTGAACCTTCTCTTTCATATTCCGCTCGCCATCGGAATCGGGCTCACGGCATTGGACGTGATGGTCGTCCTTTATCTGCAGAACAAGGGATTCCGGGTGCTCGAGGCGCTCGTCATCACTCTGGTCGCAACAGTTGGTCTTTGTTTTCTGTTCGAGATAGTTCTCTCGAGCCCGCCTTTTGGAGCGGTGATGGCGGGATTCATTCCGCGAGGCCAGGTCATCGCGAACCCGGCCATGCTTTATGTCGCCGTCGGCATACTAGGCGCGACTGTGATGCCGCATAACCTTTACCTGCACTCGTCGATCGTTCAGACTCGACGCTACGAGGAGACAGCCGAAGGAAAACACGAAGCTGTGAGGTTTGCTTTTATCGATTCGACCCTCGCGCTAACATTCGCGTTGTTCATTAATGCGGCGATTCTTATCGTTGCAGCGGCCACGTTTCACAGCAGCGGTCATACCGGAGTGGCTGAGATTCAGGATGCGTTCAAGCTGCTGACTCCATTGCTGGGAGCGGGTGCGAGCACCATGTTCGCGCTCGCGCTTCTCGCGTCTGGCCAGAATTCGACCCTGACGGGGACATTGGCGGGGCAGATCGTGATGGAAGGATTTCTCAGCATTCGCCTTCGTCCGTGGGTGCGGCGACTCATCACGCGGGGCATTGCAATCGTCCCTGCAGCAGTGGTGGCCGTGATGTATGGCGAGAGCGGAACGGCCAGGCTTCTGATATTGAGCCAGGTAATTCTCAGCATGCAGCTATCGTTTGCCGTATTTCCGCTGGTCGCATTTACGTCGGACAAGGCGAAGATGGGAGAGTTCGCCAATGCGACGTGGCTCAAGACTGTCGCTTATGTGGTTGCGATAGTTATTCTCGTGTTGAATCTCTGGCTGGTCGTACAGTTCTTTCGCGGACACTAAGTGATGTACAAAAAAATACTGATGCCGGTAGAGA
Organism: Gemmatimonadaceae bacterium; assembly: GCA_025357975.1. Classification (GTDB taxonomy): domain Bacteria; phylum Gemmatimonadota; class Gemmatimonadetes; order Gemmatimonadales; family Gemmatimonadaceae; genus UBA4720. Next base: position 5,166 of record JANYKY010000086.1, on the reverse strand, counting down.
ATTCGCCTTACGATGACGCGATCGTCGATCACGTCCGCGAGCTTGCGAAGGTGTGCAACTCGTCAATCGTGCTCATTCATGTTGCCGATGGATGGGCCGCGCGCAACATCTCGCAACTCAAGCTCCGCGAGAGCGAAGAGATGAAGACAGACCGCGATTATATCGAGAAGCTTTCCGGGACGCTGGAAGCCGACGGCCTCGACGCTGAAGCCTTGCTTGCCTCGGGTGATCCGGCCTCGGAGATCGCAGAGGCCGCAGCTCGGGAAGGCTGCGACCTCATTGCGATGGGTACTCACGGTCACAAGGGTATCGCTGACCTGGTCCACGGGAGCGTATCGAATACGGTTCGGCATTCTTCCACCGTTCCAGTCCTGCTTGTTCGCGGAAGCTCGCGCGGACGTTCGGGCCCTCGCAAATGAAAGGCAAACGCCCTCATCTGAGCATCACCGACTCGTCCGAAGAGCCGCTGACCGGTGCGGTTGAAGACTATCTGAAGGCGATTTACGCGCTTGGGCGAGGCAGCGTATCGGTCGCCACCAACGACATCGCGCAGCGCCTCGACCTCACTCCTGCGTCTGTCAGCGGAATGGTTCGGCGCCTCGCGGGTCACGGATTTCTTTCATATGAGAGATATCGTGGTGTCACACTCACGGACCTCGGCCGGCGGGCAGCACTTCGCACTCTCCGCCGGCACCGGGTGATCGAAGCATACCTGTCAGGTGCGCTGAACTACCCCTGGGATCGCGTGCATGCTGAGGCCGAGCGTCTGGAGCATGCGGCGTCGGACGAGTTGGTGGATAGAATGGCGGCGGCCATTGGCGAGCCGTTGACCGATCCGCATGGAGCGCCGATTCCGTCCCGCGAAGGCGACATGGATGAGACCGAGTATTTGTCTCTCGCGGAGCTAGGCGCGGGGTACGGAGCTCGAGTTGTGAGAGTGAGCGATGAGGATCCTGAGATGCTGCGATACCTCGGTGAGCTTCAGATCATGCCGGGAGCCGAGCTGATTGTGATCTCGAAGGCGCCGTACGAAGGGCCGATTGCCCTGGCCGTTTCCGGAACGATGCTGGCGATTGGGCCCCAGCTCGCGTCGCAGGTGATGGTGGAACCGCTGACCGATCTCGAGGCACCCGCGCACTAGCATTGTCCAGCTAGGTTAGAAGAGTGTTCATGCCTCTTCTTGCCGCCTTATTGTTGATTCAGCATCCGTTGCAGCGAACGATCGCAATCGATGAGCGACTTGCCGAAGACGCGCACATCCGGATTGGAGATCGTGTCGTAGTATCCGGTGCACCAAACGCAACGATGGGCGACACCGTAATCGTCTCTGCGATCGTCAAACGCGGAGCCGATCCCGCCGAGATTGCGCGAAGCGAATACAGAGTGCGGATGCATCTGGATCAACTGCAGTCGCTCGCTGGTTACGGTGACAGAGTCGATCGATTCGCAGTTGCGACACGCGGTCCAGCGGCAACAGAAAAAGCGCTCGCCGAAATCAACGCTTCCGCATTCGGATTCGAAGCACACCGTTCGCGCGACATTGCGGTCGAGACTTCCAAGACGTTTCAGGTAGTCAGCCGATTTCACAAAGCGATCGGCTTCATCACGATTGTCGCGAGTGCGATCTTCCTGCTTTGCATCATGCTGCTCAAAGTCGAAGAGCGCAGGCGCGACATAGCTGCACTTCGATTGATGGGCATCTCTCGATACACAGTCGTCCTCTCTGTCGTCGCGGAAGCTGCGTTGCTCGCGCTGGTAGGGAGTGCACTCGGCATCGCTCTCAGTTACATCGCATCGACGTTCATCAACTGGTACTACCAGGGAGTGTACCGCACACCTCTGTACTTCTCGCTTATAACGCCACCAATTCTCACTCTCGCCGTCGTTCTCTCGCTCGTTCTCGGAATCGGAGCCGGCCTGCTCGCATCGCTACGCCTCGCGCGAACCCCACCGATTTCTCTGTTCGGCCGCTGATGAGATTCGCTCTCGCATGGTCATCGCTTCGAAGACATACAACGCGCACGTTGCTCGCAACACTCGGAGTCGCCGTTGCCGCTGCGATGCTGCTCGACATGGTGATGATGTCGACCGGAATGCGCGAATCCTTTCGTGAGCTGCTGCTGTCGCGCGGATTTCAGCTGCGCCTCGCGCCGAAGGGAACGCTTCCGTTCGACACAGATGCGACGATCAAGAACACGAGCGGAATCCTTACCATCCTCCGGACCAACCCAGCCATTACTACAGTAAGCCCGGTACTTGGCGGAACCATCCAGATTCCGCGCGGGAATCGTGTCGTCACGAGCTCTGCGCTCGGGATAAACCCGCTCGTGCAAGGCGACTACGAGTTGCTCGCCGGTAAGGATCCGCTGGCTGACGACGCCATTGTCGGAAACGATGATTTCCTGAAGGCGACGGGAGCGCGCATCGGAGACACGCTGGATATTGCCAGTGGCTACGATCCGGAGCTCCGCACCTATGCAGCGTCGCGAAAAATGGTTCTCACCGGTCGCGTGCGATTTCTTTATGGCGCGGCGGATCAGCTCGCAACAGCAATGAGACTAGGCACACTTCAGCAACTGAGCGGCACCGAGCACGCAAACGATGCTTCGCTTTTCATGATCAGGATTCGAAACGATTCCGAGGTGGAGGGAGTTCGCCGCTGGACCGAGCGGATGATTCCCGGCGTCAGCGGCATCTCTACCGCGACCGCTCTCGTTCAGGTCGATCAACGTCTCAGCTATTTCAGGCAACTCGCCGTGATTCTGGGATCTGTCAGCCTTTTTGTCGGATTTCTCCTGGTTACGACGCTCGTAACCGTTTCGGTCAACGAGCGCATAGGCGAGATCACAGTCATGCGTGCTCTCGGCGTGTCGCGTAGCCACATCGTTCAACAAATCGTGATGGAAGCGACTGCGCTCATGATCACAGGTTCGATCGCGGGGCTTGGGCTTGGGCTCGCAACGGGACACTATCTCAACGCGATTCTTTCAAGCTTTCCCGGACTTCCGGTGGCGATCAATTTCTTTCTGTTCCAGCCGTCGTCGGCATGGACGGCGCTGGGACTACTCGCTCTGTCTGGAATTGCGGCAGGAGTGTACCCGTCATTCCGTGCGGCATCGCTTCCTATTGCGACGACTCTCCGACAGGACGCGATTGCATGACCACTATCGAGGATGTTCACAGAAGCGACGTCCGGCGTGGGACTCCCTCCGCGGCCGTTGTCGAGGCGCGCAATCTCGGACGTGACTACAAATTCGGCGAAGAGAGCATTCATGCTTTGAAGGGCGTGACCTTCGACGTTGGCGAGAAGGACTATGTGGCCGTTGTCGGCCCATCGGGCTGCGGCAAGTCCACGCTGCTCAACCTTCTTGGTGTCGTTGACTCGCCGAGTCAGGGCACGGTGAGAATCCGAGGTCATGACGTTGGATCGATGCGGGACAGAGAGGCAACGAGCTTTCGCCTGCACAACATCGGCTTCGTGTTCCAGCGCTTTTATCTCATGCCCACGCTGTCGGCTCTCGAGAACATCGAGCTCCCGATGGCGGAAGCGGGGAAGAAAAAGGGCGAACGAGTTGCGAGAGGGCGCGAGCTGCTTGCGTACGTGGGGCTCGGTCACCGTGAGCGTCATCGTCCATCGCAGCTCTCCGGCGGAGAGCAGCAGCGTGTGGCGATTGCGCGGGCTCTCGCGAACAACCCCGCGATTCTGTTAGCCGACGAGCCCACCGGTGAGCTGGATGCAAAAACCGGCGGTGAAGTGATTTCGCTGTTCGAGAGGCTGAACGGTGATGGTACGACGATTATTGTCGTTACGCATGACGAAGTCCTCGCCCGCGCTGCGCACAGAAGGATTCACATGCGCGACGGATCGATCGTCGACGAATGATCCGGCTTCTCGCGTTTCGAAATATCATATACCGGCCGTGGCGCTCGGTGCTGCTGTTCTTCGGATACGGAGTTGGCGTTTCCGTGATGATCGTCCTGTTATCGATCGGCGAAGCACTCCTCACGCAGGCGAAAGATGAGAAGCTTGTCGGCGGTGGCGCGATCACTGTCCTGCCGCAAGGGCTCGATGTCGAAGTGATGAAAACCGGCGGAGTCGGCGGCCTGTTTTTTTCCATCGACCACGCGCGATTCGTCTACGACCAGCTGCTTTCATCTCCTCGTCTGGCATCGTCCGTGAGTGCCGTTGCGCCTCAGATCGATGGGCGGCTCGTCTACCTGCGAACTGCGCGCGGAACGGAGTATCCAGTGCGCGCGAGCGGCGAGATTCCCGACAAGACGAAGTCTGTGCACGGACCAGTGTTGATCGGCGCGGGAAAATGGGCCAGCGATGATGGTGACAGAATGTGGGTGACGCCCTCGCTATTCGAGCTCCGAAATCAGATCGACCACTTCCACATGCCGCCGGATAGCGCGGCGAACAAGTCGAGCTGGGCAGAATGGCACTACTTCAACTTGTTGTCCCAGGACAAGAAGCATTGGGCATTTATTTCGTTCATCGTTGCTGGTGACGTGAGCAGTAGCGAGTGGGGAGGCAGCGTCACGGTAACTCTGCGCGATGAAGGAGGAGCGTCACGAAAGTTCGCTTCGTACATTCCTCATCAGGCAGTGCAGTTCTCTACTGCGAATGCCGATCTCACTCTGGGGTCGTCGATGGTTCGCGTGATGCCTGACGGTGAGTATGCTGTGCATGCTGACGTGCGCGCACTCGATAATGGCGCACCAATGAAAATCGATCTCGTAGTCGCGCCCGCCCACCGTGCGTACTTCCCTGGAGCTTCGTTGAGCTCGGGCACCTTTGTCTCCGGATACACCGTACCCGGGTTGCGATCGAGTGCCAGCGGTAAAATCTGCATCAGTGAGAAGTGCGAGACGTACTCGAACGCGCAATCGTACCACGATCACAACTGGGGGGTGTGGCGTGGAGTGACCTGGGATTGGGGCGCGGCGCGGGCAGGCGCGTACACACTACTATATGGTAGGGTGCTCGGTCCTGATCAGAATGGACGCCAGAATCCGTTGTTTGTTTACCTCGTCGACTCACTCGGCTTTCGTGCAGTCATGCGACCGGCGAACATCACCTATGAGGACGGCCGCCAGATCGTCGTTGACGGCAAGAAGATCGGCGTGCCTTCACGCGCCGTGTTCGCGGACGTGAGAGGCGGC
>JANYKY010000080.1 GCA_025357975.1 Gemmatimonadaceae bacterium | reverse complement strand
CACTCCTTAGGATGGGATGACCACTCGCGAATCGTACGATGGCGCTATTATTAAGTCAAGCAAAACTTGGACTTATTATTTCGGGCGGGGAGCACGATGGTTACCGGAGCAATAAAAGCCGATAAATCGCGAACGGTCCTTCTCCAGCTTCTGAGACGCGGGCCCGCAACGATCGACGACCTGGCGCGTGAGACAGGATTGACGCCGAACGCCATTCGATTCCATCTGGTCTCACTCGAAGATGGGGGTCAGGTAGAACCGGCTGGCGTTCGCAGGCATGAAGGCGCCGGCAAGCCGGCAGCTCTCTACGCACTCACGGTCGAAGCCGAGGTCGGCTTCTCAAAGGCGTATGCGCCCGTGCTGGCGGCAACTGTCAAGGAGCTACAGACGTCGGTTCCAGCGAGCGTGGTTGTACCCTTCCTGCGCCGCGTCGGAAAGAGGCTGGCAAATGGCGCGAAGCCATCGAACCGCTCGCTGGGTCAGAGGGTCGCCGCAGGTGCGAATCTCCTCGATGATCTCGGCGGCTCCACCACTGTCACACGAAGGGACGATGTGTATACCATTCGCGGACAAGGCTGCCCCTTAGGTGCCGTCATCGCCGCTGAGCCATGCCTTTGCGAAGCGGTCGAGTCTCTGCTCGCGAGCGTCATAGGATCCCCGGTCAAGCAGCGCTGTCACCACGGGGAGCGGCCGAGCTGCTGCTTCGAGGTTCGGGCTTCTTAGTTCGAGTTTCACAGTTCGAGTTTCTTAGCTCGGCTGCTGCCCGCGGCGCTGAGCCCCGCGCACTAAGTGACGCGCTCGCCAAAAATTATTAGGATTCAGGATGCCAATAACAAAATTCGACGCGCTTCCTGATTCGGCGCGCGTCTGGGTCTACGGATCGGAGCCCGCGCTCGGCTCCAAACCCTCCGAGGAGATGTTAAGCGAGGTCGATTCCTTTCTCGGTGGATGGAAGGCGCATGGCGTTCCGCTTCATGCAGCCCGCGACTGGTCTGACGACAGATTCCTCACCATCGCCGTTGATCAGGAGCAAGAAGGCGCATCCGGATGCTCGATCGACGGACTCTTCCGTACACTCAAGGCTCTTGAATCGAGAATCGGCGGACAACTCGTAACGAGTGGACTCGTCTACTATCGCGACCGAGACGGAAAAATCCACGCGGTGTCACGCGATCAGTTCACGCGCTCGAGCGAAGCTGGCGAGATCGACAAAGACACCGAAGTGTTCGATATGTCAGTGACGAATCTTGGAGAATGGAGATCACGCTTCAGGTCGCGCGCGTCGAACTCATGGCATGCGTCACTAATGCCGACTGGTGCGTGATGAAAACGCACACCGATTATCTGAGCTTCAATACAAAAAAGCGGCAGGAGATAATCGACATAACCGACAGTGTCGAAGCGTGTCGCGCAAAGGCCGGGATCGCCGAGGGATTCGTGCTTGTCTCGGCAATGCACATTTCGGCGTCGGTATTCGTGAACGATCACGAGCCCGGCCTGTGGCAGGACATACTGGACTGGCTCGAAAACCGCGTCGCGCCCTGGTCGCCACAAGATTACCGCCACAACAGCGGAACAGGTGAGGACAATGCGGCGGCGCACTTGCGGTCAATAACGATCGGCCACGAAGTGATAGTGCCGATCACGAAAGGAAAACTCGACTTCGGCCCGTGGCAGCGGGTGTTCTACGGAGAGTGGGACGGTCAGCGGCCGAAGCGAGTGATAATCAAGGCAATGGGCGAGTAGCTCCGCGCCGACTAAACGCGGTGGTAGTCGCCGCGCCAGTTCTTGACCGCTTTCTTGATGTCATTTGGCGTCTTCAACTCACCGCTCATTGTACGCTGGGCAAGACCGGGCGCTTCTTCGTCGGGTGCAAAGCGCAGAGCGACGAGCTGCCCCGGAGTCAAGTTATCAATTTTCGCGTGATGCTCAGCCGGTAACAGCGAGGACAGACGCTGGCGCTCTTCGAACCGGATGATCCTATCCTGTGCACGGAGGGCCATGCCCCTTGCGGCGAACGCGAACAGAAAAAGTGCGACGGCGACCAGCGCTACCCACACATGGTATAACGTCTGGTACTTGTTCAGCCTTGCAATCTCGACAGCGACGTTGCCGAGAAGGATCGGCAATACGAAGAAGTGAAACATCGGTACAAACTGCCGATGTGATTTGTAATCCTGCGTTGCTGCTGCCATGCGCACTCCCATTGGGGTTGCGCACAACATAAGGGCGTCACGCGCATCCGCCAGTCAGCGAGCGGTCGATTCTGCCTGAAGCGCGTATCTCTTCAGCCGGTTTACCATTGCGTTGAGCCCGACTTCGCGGGCGCCAAGCCCGATGCTTTCCATCAGCGTGCGTACGAAGTCGGCGGGGATGGCGAGCGTCGTCGACGGAGGCTCGTCGTTGACAGCGCCGAAGATGATCGCGAGCACGGCCGCAATTGTCGGGGACTGACGCGCGTTCAGATCGGCATAGAAGTGAATTCTTCCGTCGACGACCTCAGGTATGATGTCAACTCTTGTCTGGCATTCGGGCACGTTGAACGCCGCCCTGTCGACATCCTGCAAGCGTTCCGGGAACGGCTCGAGCTTCTTTGAGTACTGCACGAGAGCCTGCATTTTTTCTTCTCTCGCCATCGAGCGGAAAAGTCTCAGAACGCGCTCGATGGATGGGGGCAGTGCTGCGGATGCCTGCTGGTGCATGGCATGAAATCTACGTGCTCAGCGATTGTAATAGTGCCGATTCATGTCGATGTCTTCGCGTATTGACGTACGGCCAGCGTGAGAACGAGCACTCCCGACAGTGCAAGAATGCCGAGTGAACGGGCTACGTCGGCGATCCCCGCGCCCTTCAGCAAGACAGCCCTCATTATCTCGATGAAATGCTTTACAGGATTGACCTCAGCGAGCCACTGCGCCCAGTTCGGCATCGACCTGATTGGCGTGAACAGGCCGCTCATCAGCAAGTAGATGAGAATAACGAAGAAGGAGACGAACATCGCCTGCTGCTGTGTTTCGACAGCGGTCGAAATCAAGAGACCGATTCCAAGTGCCACAACGAGATATATGGAGGCTGCGAAGAATACCAGAACGAGACTGCCGCGCATTGGAACTCCAAATAACCATCGCGCGACCATCAATCCCACGGCTAGCTCAGCAAGAGCGATCGTCCACAGCGGTATCAACTTGGCGGCGATGAACGCGCTTCTGGGAATGGGAGTGACATTCAACTGATCGAGTGTGCCGAGCTCTTTTTCCCTGACAATGTTCATCGCGGTGAGCAGGGTGCCAACGAGAGTCAGGAGCTGCACCAGAATCCCGGGGATCATGTAGTCCTTGTAACTGAGCTCGGGATTATACCAGCCACGGGCTCGTACCTCGATTTGCGGAGCTGGCGCAATGACCGGTTTAATGCTGACCGTAAGCTCACGAGCATAGGCAGCGATGATCTGCTGCGCGTATGAACTCGTGACTCCCGCCAATGCTCCATCCTCCGCATTGAAGATGAGCTGAATGTCGGCGGATCGCGTCCGCACAAGGTTACGCTCGAAGTCGTGCGGAATAACGAGTATCACGCCAGCGCTGCGGTTCAACAGGGATACATCGGCGAGATTGTTCGAGCCCGAAGCACCTGATACGTGAAAGCGTCCAGACGCCTGAAGCCGATCCGTAAGGCCGCGGGAGCTCTCGCTGTGATCTCGATCTACGAGATAAAGGTGAGCTGTTTTTACTTCGAAGGTTGCAGCACTCGATAGCAGAAGCAGCTGAATGAACGGCATCATCAACATCTGCCGAAGCATGAGCTTGTCACGGTAGATCTGGAGATATTCCTTGCGAAGAAGAACTTTGAGAATTCGCAGCTTCATTCAAGTCTCGGCTTGAAGCTTCGAACTGCGATGCCCATCAACACGACCGTCATCCCGAGGAGCACGAGCGTCTCGCGCCAGAGATAGTCGAGTCCAACTCCCTTGAGCATGATTCCGCGTGCGATGACGATGAACCAGCGTGCTGGAACGATTGCGCTGACCCATTGGAGAAACACCGGCATGCTGGCGATGGGGAAAACCATTCCAGACAACAGCGAGCTTGGCAGCATCGTCACGAGAAGAGCGGCGAGCATCGCTACCCGTTGCGAGGTCGTCAGCGATGCGACCAGCACGCCGAGCGCGAGTGAAACCATCGCGTATAGCAGGCTCTCAGAGAGAAGTAAGAGCACGCTGCCGCGGAAAGGCACGTGGAAGATCAGCCATGCCGCGAGCAATGCCGTGAGAACGTTGGCGAAAGCGAGACCGAGGTACGGAAGAACTTTTCCAACGATGATTTGCCAGGGACGGAGTGGAGAAACGAGTAGAATCTCCAATGTGCCGCGTTCCTTCTCCCGAGATAATGAGATTGCCGTCATTAGCGCTGAAACAAGCGTGAGGACGAGGGCGATCAGCCCCGGAACGAACAGGTTTACGCTCTCGAGAGTCGGATTGAATCTCATTCGCGTGTCGGGAATAATCCGGATTGGCTGATTGAGGCCGGCGCCAACCTCAGCCTCGTACGATGTAATTACTGCGCGTGCATAGGCTTGCATCGTCGTTGCCGTGTTCGGATCCGACGCATCGATCGCGAGCAGGAGCTTGGCGGGACCGTTCCCGTGGAGGTGTCCGGCGAAATCAGGCTCGAATGCAATCGCAACGTCGGCTTTTCCCTGGCGAAACAGTGGCTCGACTGAGGTCATCGATGGTGACACGGAGACAATCTTGAATCGCCGAGCCGCAACGAGTCGGTCGCGGAGAGCGATGGTCGCGTAGTCTGGTGATGGGTCCACTATTGCGAGCCGAACGTCACGAACGTCGCTGCGAAGCGCATATCCGAACAGGACTACCTGCACTAACGGCATCAACAGCAGGATGGTGAGCGTTTGCCGGTCGCGAAGAATGTGTCGCAACTCTTTTACAATGAACGCCAGCAGTGTGGGACTCATGCAGGCCTCGCCAGGCGAACAAAAAGTTCGTCAATCGTAGGCACGTTCCATTTTTCCTTGAGCTCGCGCGGTGTACCGATCGCGCCGATGTGACCATCCACCATGATCGAGATTCGATCGCAGTACTCTGCCTCGTCCATGTAGTGCGTCGTGACGAACACCGTTGTACCGCGAGCGGCCGCTGCGTAGATCAATTCCCAGAATTGGCGCCGCGTCAAAGGGTCGACTCCGCCTGTCGGCTCATCGAGAAATACAACTGCCGGCTCATGAAGCAGCGCCACGGAAAAGGCGAGTTTCTGCTTCCATCCAAGTGGGAGCCGACCGACGAAATCGTCCGCCAGTCCAAGGGATGCGAGCATTGCCTTCGACCGTTCCGTGATCTGCGCGTCCGAGAGCCCATAAATGCCGCCGTACAACTGGATGTTCTCGAGTACGGTCAGATCTTCGTAAAGCGAGAATCGCTGGCTCATGTATCCGATTCGCGTACGGATCTGATCCATTTGCGTTTTCACGTCGAGGCCGGCGACGTGCGCCTTACCGGATGTCGGGGCGAGCAATCCGATCAGCATCTTGATCGCAGTTGTTTTCCCCGCTCCGTTGGCGCCGAGGAAGCCGAAGACTTCGCCGGCAGCGACTTCGAAGGAAATGTTGTCGACGGCGGTGAAGCCCCCGAAGCGGCGGGTGAGGTCAACGACTTCGATTGCCAGGCCGCTCACGACGCTTTTTGCAACGGCGGCGGCATGAGCTCCATGAAGCTGTCCTCGATGCCGGCCTGGATTGACTTTACCTGTACGTTTGCGAAGCCTTTGTAATCGAGGTACTCACGAAGCTCACCGGCAATCACTTCAGGGTCAAAGCCGGCGCGATCATCCGTGTAGTGGAGCTCAGCACCGAACGGGAACACTGAATGGGCGTGCGACGCTTTGCGAAGCTCGAGGAGGAGGCGGTAACGCTCGGCTCCGGTGATGGCAAACAACGGAAGCGGGTATCGGCTGCCGATTTCCGTTGGGATGTCGATCTCCAGAATTCGTCCGGCCTGCATCAGCGCGACGCGGTCACAACGCATGGCCTCGTCCATGTACGGAGTCGAGACGAGAATCGTCAATCCGGAATCGCGCAGCACTCGCAACTGATCCCAGAATTCGCGCCGTGAGACCGCGTCCACACCTGTTGTTGGCTCGTCGAGGAACAGGATGTCGGGCCTGTGAACGAGAGCGCATGAGAGCGCCAGCTTTTGCTTCATGCCGCCGGACAACGCGTCGGCTCTTCTCTCAGCGAATGGCTCGATCTGACTGTAGATCGGAGCAATGAGGTCGTATCCTTTTTCGATGGTCGTCCCAAACACCGATGCGAAGAACGAAAGATTCTCCTTCACCGTGAGGTCGCCATAGAGCGAGAATTTTCCAGGCATGTAGCCGACGCGTGACCTGATTTTCCACATGTCGCGGACGGCATCCAGACCGAGCACCGTGGCCGAGCCGGTGTCAGGCAAGACGAGTGTGGTAAGAATTCGGAAGAGTGTTGTCTTGCCGGCTCCGTCGGGCCCTGCCAGTCCGAACAACTCACCGTGATTTACTTCGAACGAAACGCCGCTCAGCGCTTCGGTCTTACCGAATCGCTTGCCGGCGTTTTGGACCATTACTGCTGCATCGCTCACGTGGGAGAGGCAACTGACAGACTTATGTCGGCGGGCATTCCGATTTTGAGGATTCCCCGCTGGTTGGCGACGAGAATTTTCACCGCATAGACGAGATCCGCGCGCTCGTCGCGAGTCTGCACCGGTGTAGGTGTGAACTCCGCTTTCGATGAAATCCAGTCAACCCGGCCGGCCAGCGGAATTGTTTTTCCATTGCCGGCGTCAACGTTTACCTGGACCCGACTACCAAGCTTGATCGCGCTGAGTTGTTGCTCGGAGATGTACGCGCGTAGCGTCAGTGAATCGAGATTGGCAATGCGATAGAGTGGCGTGCCCGCCTGGACGATTTCGCCAGCGCGTGCAAATGTCGCGAGAACGGTTCCAGTCTGTGGATTGATTACGCGGCTGCGACCCAGCGTTTCGCCGATTTCCGCGAGTCGGGCCCGGCCGGACTTCACATCCTTAGTGACCGATGTGCGTTGCGCTTGTGCGGCTGCGATCTGGGCAATGAGCACGCGATAATCTCGCTCTGCCTGATCGAGTTGCTGGGCCGTCGCCGCTCTTTGCGAGAAGAGGCGTTTTGATCTTTCGTATGCGCGAAGCGCGATCGCACGTTGGACTTCAAGAACCGCGATCTGTTGGGAGGCCTCGTCCGTGCGCGCTCTAGTCGCTTCGCCGGTGGCCGCGATCTGTTCGCGCTGAAGAGCCAGTTGCGCCGTATCGACCAGCCCGACAATCGCGCCTCGAGCGAGCTGCGCGCCTTCGACCGGTGCAAAGCTCAAAAGCTGGCCGGATGTCTGCGCGGATACGACGACTTCATTCGCTTCGAAAGTGCCGTAGGCGTCGGGTTGACGAGACCGATTGCAACCGGCGAGCGATGCGATCGAGCAAGCGAGTAGCAGACGTCGCATCAGTGGGCCTCGACCCCTATGGTCGTTTGAAAGTTGACGCGCGCTTGCGCGAGCTCGCTGCGGTGTGAGGCGCGAGTGAGCCGGGCAACGAGGAGATCGGTCTGCCGATCGATGTAGTCGGCGGAAGTGATCACCGCTTCGGAATAACGCGCGCGCGCTTCTGTGAGAATGTTTTCGCGAAGCGCGATTATCTGATTGTCATCGGCGAGCGCTGTACTGAGACGCTCGATCGATGCGATGTCCTGCTCGACATTACGACGCAGTAAATCGGTGAATGCTTTTTCTTCGGTGGAGACAATCGATTTCTGGAGCTCGGTAACCTGCCGGTCGCGAGCAGTCGAGCCCCAGTTGAATGGAGTCCATTGAAACTGGATTCCGGCGAGCCAGTAGGTCTCGAATTGATCGCGCAACACGTTGAGGCCGGGCTTGCCGTAACCTGCCCGGCCGAATGCAGAGACCCTTGGCCTTTCCTGCGCTTTGTTTGCGACTTCTGTCTGCTGTAAGACGTCCAGTGATCGCTCGAACTGATCGTATTCCGGCCGATTGCGAAAGACCGAATCGTTGATGACGGGAACTGAGTCGGTGAATTGCGGCGTTGCAAGTGGTGTTGACGGATCGATGCGAAGTCCAGTCAGGTCAGACATAACTGCAATAGCGGCACGTCTCACCGCGTCTTGTTCGGATACTAATTGTTGTCTTTGAAGAAGGGCCGCCCGCAAGAGATTGGCCTCGCTTGGAAGCGCAGCTCCCGCCTTTACTCTGTCCTCCGCGACTTTCAGCTGTGCTTCAACATCGGTCAAGGTCGTCGCGAGCTCAGCCACCTGTGATTGTGCACGGAGTGCCGTGAAGAAAGCCGTGTTGAGCGACTGACTAATACTGTAGAGCGTAGTGCGTACGCGGGCCTGCGATTCTGCGGCCTGCGCGCTCTCGAGGTTGCGACGCGGGCCGGTTGTTGGATCGAGAATTGGCTGGAGTGCTTCAACGTGTGCGTCGTATGTGTCGCGCGATGGCCTGGGCAGAGTAACGCCCGGGAGACTTATCGGTATCGATGCTACGTCGGACTGATACTGGCCCTGGCTCGCAATCGAGATTGCGGGCCGCAGCGTTGCGTTGATGTTGCTCAGTCGCAGTGCTGATTGTGTCGCGATGAGCTCGAGCTGAGCGGCGCGCGGATCCTGCGAAAGTGCAGTCGCGCGTAGAATG
>JANYKY010000073.1 GCA_025357975.1 Gemmatimonadaceae bacterium | reverse complement strand
TGGAGCCTGTCCGCGAGTGAGAGAGCGGTGAGCGCTTTCCACCAAGTGTACAACGGGCCGCCGAACAATCCGGGCTGCTGCCCAGCGGTTACCGCAAAGCCCGACGTCGCGGCGTCGTCGAGCCGCTGCGCCGCCGCGCCCGTCGCCGCGAATGCAGGCCGGAGTGGGTCAAGCCAATCCTCACGCGCGAGATTGGTTCGAATGAGATTGGCGCGCGATCTCCACTCGGCGGGGCTGTCTGGAACGGCCGCAAACCAGGGAGACTGCCTCGACTGCTGAACGCCAATGCGCGTCAGCCCGGTGCCAATGATCGGCGTGCTGACGACTCTCAACGGTGTTTCGTACCGAATAGGATTACACGCGGTGATTCGTCCGATAGCGCGGTGGCATCGTAGTTACCGAGAGCCTTCGATACCGTGAAGCCCGCTGCGGTGAGCATGTAGGTCAAATCACCCGCCTCGAAAAGTCTCACGCGCTCGACGTATTCCTTGTCCGGCTGCCCACGGATGCAGATTCGCTTTTCTACATAGCGTCCGTCGTCGGAAATGGAGCGGCGCTGTTCCACGACATGATCACCGATCATGCGTTCGTCGTACGGCACCAAGGTATCACGAAGGTGCGCAGTGTTCAGGAAGTCGAGCACAAATGTTCCGCCGGTTGCCGTGACTCTCGCCACCTCCTGAATAACCCGAAGGTGGCTCGCGTCGTCAGCGAAGTAGCCAAAACTCGTGAACAGATTGACAACTAGGTGGAACGCGCTTGTGCGAAATGGGAGCACGCGCATATCACCGCGGACGAATGCGGCGTCGACTTTATCTCGCTTCGCCAGTCGCAACAGCACTTCCGACAAGTCGAGCCCCGTCGTCCACCATCGCTCCGCGAGGACCTTGGAGTGCCTGCCCGCGCCACATGCAAGGTCGAGAGCCAGTCCGCCCGGCGGGACCACCGCAACCCGCTCGATCATCTCGACGGCCCGAACAGCATCTGCGGCATCGCGATGCGGGTAAAGCGCTACGTAATCTTCTCCAAACCACGACTCGAACCACTCAGACATCTCGATGGCTCACTTGTGATAAGGCTCGCCACGAATGATGGAGCCCGCACGATACAGCTGCTCCGCGAGAACGAGACGCGCGAGCTCATGAGGCAGCGTCCAAGGAGCGAGCGCCAGCTTCATTGCGGCTTTCTGCAGGATTTCGTCGGACAGCCCAAATGCTCCCCCAATGACAAATGCCGTATCATGATCGAGTTCGCGCTCGCGGTGAAGCCATGTCGCAAATTCTTCGGAAGAATAGCTCTTTCCGCCCGGGTCACACGCGACGATCCGAGCGGAGCCTACTTTTTCCACCAGGCGCTGTCCTTCGCGCCCGCGCAGTGTCGCCGTGTCACTACTCGACGCCCGCTCCTCTCTAACCTCATGAACCGCGAGCGGCCAATACCGCGCCGCCCGTGTCTCATACTCGCTGATTGCAGCCGCCAAATCGGTGTTTCGCGGCTTCCCGACCGCTGCGACCATCAAGCGCATCAGGCGTAAATGCCACGCAACCGGTGTACGGTCGCGACCCGGCTGATCGCCAGCATGTAAGCCGCCGTGCGCATATTCACGCTGTGCTGCTTCGAAAGCGCGAGCACGTCCTGAAAGCTGTTGACCATGATGTCACGCAGCCGATCGTTTACCAGTTGCTCGGTCCAGAAGTAGCCACCTCGATCCTGCACCCACTCGAAGTACGAGACAGTCACGCCGCCTGCGTTTGCGAGAATGTCCGGAATGACGAAGACGCCGTTCTCATCGAGGATCGAATCGGCTGCTGCCGTCGTCGGACCATTCGCACCCTCGCAGATAATCCGGGCCCGAATGTTTCCTGCATTCTTTGTCGTAATGACGTTCTCGAGGGCCGCAGGCAGCAGGACGTCGACGTCGAGGCTCAGGAGGTCGGCTCCGCTGATCACTTCACCTTTGCCGTATCCGTCCAGTGAACGGTGTTTCGCTACATACGCAACGGCGTCGTCAACGTCGATTCCGTTCTTGTCATACAACGAGACCGACCGGTCGCCAATGCCGACGATTTTGCAACCCTCGCGATGCAGAAGCTGCGCTGCCACTGAGCCAACGTTTCCGAATCCCTGAACTGCGACCGTCGTTCCATCAATCGGCAATCCGAGGTGCGCGAGAGCCTCCTTGGTGACGAACATGCAGCCTCTCCCAGTCGCTTCCCGGCGCCCGAGCGACCCACCCATTTCGACTGGCTTACCAGTTACGACGGCAGTAGTCGTGTGGCCCACGTGCATGGAGTAAGTGTCCATGATCCAGGCCATGACACGCTCGTTCGTATTCACATCGGGGGCAGGCACGTCGGAATCGGGGCCAAGTATCTGGATGATGCCGGCAGTATAACGGCGCGTCAGACGCTCGAGCTCATGCATGCTCATGGTGTGCGGGTCACATACTACTCCGCCCTTGGCGCCCCCGAATGGAATGTTCACCACTGCGCACTTCCAGGTCATCCACGCGGCGAGCGCTTTCACTTCCTCGAGCGTCACCTGCATGTCGAAGCGAATACCACCTTTCGCGGGCCCTCGGGACGTGTTGTAGAGCACCCGGTAACCCGTGTAAACCTCTACCTCGCCATTGTCTTTCATCACCGGAATCGACACGATGATCTGCTTCTCCGGGTGTCGCAGCACCTTGTAAAGCCCCGGCTCCAGATCCAGCAGCTCAGCTGCCCTGTCGAACCGAAGCATCATTGCTTCGAATGGATTTTCTTCGTTGAGAAAGGTGTCTTTATCGGGCCTTACAATCGAGTCAGTTGCCGTGCGAAGGTCAGTAGCCATTGGTCAAATTGAGCGAAATCCGGAGGATGCTTTCTCCGGACTCAAGTGAGTTGAGATGAATTGTGCGACTGGATTCTCGCGAGAATCCTGTCGATTTCTGCCGCTCCACTTTCGATTGAAACGGTCTGGGAAACATACCATAATGGCGGAGCGTCGGCAGGCCAGATGGGGCCCAGTTTCACCGCATCCTTGAGGGTACAGACGATGCGCTCCGCAGGCCGCGATCTCGCGACGATATCGATGACGTCAGTCGGCGAAAACGCGTGATGATCGGGATATGCGCAGTTGATGACATCCGCTCCAAGCGCGCGCAGCTGGGCAGCGAAGGCCCCTGGATTTCCGATTGCACTCAGCGCGAGGATTCTCTTTCCGCTCAGCGTTGAAAGATGCTGCGATCTCATAGTGCCAGTTGCGCTGCAAATCGTGTCCATCGCCAGTGTAATAACGGCCTGCGGCACCCGCGGGCCGGCTACGCCAAGTGCAGACAAGACATCCGCGACCTGCTGCGGCGCTGCCGCTTTGCGTGTGATGAGGACGAGCGAGGCTCGCTGAATCGCTTCGAGGGGCTCGCGCCAGGGTCCTGCAGGAAGCAATCGGCGCTTTCTGGTCCAGCTGTCGGCGCTCAACAGCACGATGTCCACGTGTCTCATTGCCCGCCGATGCTGGAATGCGTCGTCGAGGACGGCCACCGTCGCACCGTTGGCCGCGATCGCTGCAATTCCCGCAGCGCGATTTACATTTGCAACGACATCGATTCCGGGATTGAGCCTGCGATGAACCATTACTTCGTCACCACCATATCCCCGTAGCACAATGCCCGGCTTCATCCCGAGATCCGAAAGCCGGGAAGCGATCCATGCCGCAACGGGAGTCTTACCTGTACCGCCGACGGTGAGATTGCCGATGCTGACGACTGCGATGGAAGAACCTGACACCTCCGCAAGCGACCGATCATACAACTCGCCCCGGATCGCAACGACGCCGCGGTAAACCGCTTCGAACGGAATTAAGACCGCTCGGGCCAGCCGCTCGGCCGGATCGTCCCCTTCCCAGATTCGGTTTACGAAGCGCACGCTATGTCGAGCGCGTCCGACATCAAACCCTCAAGTCGCGGAGCTTCGGCAGCAGCCTGGCGCGTTGTTGGTACCTGAATGCGAGTCGGCGGACCGTAAGCGATGGTGATTCGCGCGAAAGGTTTGGGGATGATGAAACCGTCCCAGCTCGAGAGCTTCCACGCGCGATCCACATGCGCAAGCGCTGGGATGATCGGCACACCTGCACGGTTCGCGGCAACGACGGCGCCTGGAGCAAACTTTCTGGCTGGACCTCGCGGACCATCAGGCGTGATCGCAACGTCGTTCCCCTGCTTCAACGTTTTCACGATGCCAAGCAAGGCACGGTCAGCACCCCGTGATGTCGATCCACGAATCAATCGATAGCCCATCCACTCGAGGATGCGAGCAATTATCTCCCCGTCATTGTGCTCGCTCACGACAACCGCAACTCCCTGATTGCGGTGATACCAGAGCAAGGGCAGCATCTGGCCATGCCACAGCGCGAAGAGGATGGGCGAGTGATCCTTCCGCATTTTTTTCACTTCACTATCGTCCACGACTTTGTATCGCCATGTGGCCGACAACGCACGAAGAAGCCCTCCGCCGCCGACCACCGAGAGCCTCATCTTCAATGGAACATCGCTTCGTGACAGCGACACTTAGCGCACCATTTCTGCGGCCATCTGTGCGACCCGCAGGGCAGCTCCCGGAGTTCCGAGCTTTCCCCGAACCTCAGCCAGACCCTCCAGTACGCGAGCTCGCTCCGTGTCGATCGGATCAAGTAATCTCTCGAGCTCGACGCTCACCTTCGCCGGTGACAGATCATCCTGAACAAATTCACGCGCGACTTCCCGGCCCGCCACGACGTTGACAAGTCCGATGTGTGGAATGGTCACCATCAAACGAGCGAGCAGATATGATATTTCACTCGTGCGATAAGCAACCACTAAAGGCGTATCCGAAATCGCAGCTTCGAGAGTCGTTGTACCGCTCTTGCAAAGCGCCGCATCGGCCGCCCTCAGTACGGTGAATGATGCTGAATGAACGAGTCGATACGGGCAGCGCTCGGGATCGAGTGTAATGGCCGGCGCAACACTGACGATTGTCTGCAGGCCCGGAATAAATTTCTGTGTTGCCTTCGCCGATGCGACGAAATCATCGATGTGACGGTCGATCTCCTGTTGCCGGCTTCCGGGAAACAAGGCAAGTACTGGTTCACTGTCAGAAAGTCCGAGGGTCGCGCGAGCCTGCGATTTCGAAGGAAGATTTTGCGCTCGGTCGAGAAGAGGATGTCCGACAAATGTCGCATCGATCCCATGACCGCGGAGCAGGTTTTCCTCGAATGGGAGGATCACGGCAGCCTTCGTGATGATCTTCGCTAATTTGGGCAGGCGATTCGCGCCCCATGCCCAAACCTGCGGCGTCACGTAATAGAGCACTGGAATTCCGCGCTCTGCCGCTGCCGCTGCCGCCTTCATGTTAAAGCCGGGATAATCGACCACAACCAGCAACGCGACCTTATTCTTCGCGAACCTTTCCCGAAGCGATTGCAAGAGGAAGTAGTGACGTGGAATGTGGGCAATAATTTCAGCAAATCCCATTACACCCGTTTCGTACTTGTCGAATAGCTTCACCCCCGCCTTCTCCATCAGAGGGCCGCCGAAGCCCGTCATCTGCAGGTCTGGACGTAGTCGCGCTAACTCGGCTGCAACGCCCGACGCATGCAGGTCGCCGGAAGCTTCTCCAGCAACGAAGACTACTTCAGGCACGGGCCGCTGCAGTCTCTCCAGTAAATGCCGGCCGCGTGCGCTCGATCTCTTCAACGATGCGAAGCGCAACCGCGAGTGCCTTGCGTCCATCATCGCCAGTTACCACGACTGGCGCGTCTCCTCGCAGCGCCGTGACAAAGCTGTCGAACTCCAGTCGCAGGGGCTCGCCTTCGGGAGCGGTGAGTTTGATGCGATCCACGTAGTCCGTGATGTTCACGGGCCCGACCGGAGGCTGCATCGAGTCGATCTGCTTTTTCAAACGGAAGAACTCGCCAGTTCCTGACGCGAGATCCAGGGACAAATATCCGCTCTGTTGAAAAATTCGGATCTTCCGAACACGGTCACGCGAGATGCGACTCGAAGTGATATTGGCGACAGCGCCGGACGAGAACGTCACGCGCGCATTGGCGATGTCGAGGGTTGGTGTAAGAACAGGCACACCTACAGCCGAGATTTCCTCAGCGGTATCGCCCACCAGGGTGAGCACGAGATCGATGTCATGGATCATCAAGTCGAGAACCACAGCTACATCGGAGCCGCGGAGACTGAACAACGCCAGGCGCTCACTTTCGATGAAGCGTGGCTGGTGCACATAAGGCAGTGCGGCCCTCACGGCCTGGTTGAAACGCTCCACGTGGCCGATCTGGACGACACATCCATTCGTCGCCGCTATCTGCAAAAGCTCGTCAGCCTGCTCCAGCGTTGCCGAAATCGGCTTCTCGATAAAGACATGCTTGCCAGCGTCGAGGGCGGACTTTGCAACCGCGTAGTGCGCCGGAGTAGGCACGACAATCGTCACGGCGTCTGCTTTCTGAAGCAGCGCCGCCACATCGTCAGAACGGCGAACGCCGAGCTCTGACGCAACCTGTTCCGCGCGGCTGTCATTGCTCTCTACAAAACCGGCGAGCTCCACCGTATCCATGTCGCGAAGAATGCGGATGTGGTGAAAGCCGAGACTGCCTGCTCCAATCACACCGATCCTGACTGGTTGCGTCAGATGACGACTCCCCGCCCGCTCGCCTCTACAAAACTGATCAGCTCGCGCACCTCAGGAAACATCTCAAGCTCTGACTCCGCCCGCTGCATCGCCTGGGAAACGTTGAGGTCCGACCGGAAGAAAAGCCGATACGCACGCTTCAGCTCGCGCAACACATCGTCCGCAAACCCGTTCCTCTGGAGACCGATGCTGTTGAGGCCGTACAGTTTGAGGGGATTTCCCACCGCTTTCAGGAACGGCGGAATGTCCTTTGACACACGCGACATTCCGCCGATAAAACTGTAGCGCCCTATTCTCGCAAACTGGTGTACAGCCGAGAGGCCGGACAGAGTTGCCTTGTCTTCGATCACAACATGCCCGGCGAGTTGAACGCCGTTCGCCAGTATCACTCCGTTGCCGATATGACAGTCATGGGCGAGATGAACGTAGGACATGAGCAAACAATCTGACCCGACGGTTGTCTTGAACGATTGCGCAGTTCCGCGATTCACCGTGCTGTATTCGCGAATCACAGTGCCGTCACCGATCTCCACCGTCGTATGCTCACCGGCGTACTTCAGATCCTGCGGCGCGCCGCCGAGGACGGTTCCGATACCAACCTTGACGGCCGTACCGAGCTTCACGTCGCGCTCGAGAGTTGCACGCGCGGCGATTTCGCAGTCGTCGCCGATCTCGCACCCGTCACCGACTATTGCAAACGGCCCGATCTCGACTCTTTCGCCAAGTCGTGCCTGTGCAGACACAATCGCAGAAGGATGAATTCCGGAACGCTTCATCTATCGCGAACCATCGCCGCCATCTCGGCTTCCGCAACCACTTCGCCATCGACCTTTGCGACTCCTTTGGTGCGGCAGACCGTGCCGCGGATCTGAATGATCTCGAGCTCGAAGATCAGCTGGTCTCCTGGTCTTACCGGCTTCCTGAACTTGATGTTATCGAGCGACATGAAGTAGACGACTTTTGTATCGGGATCCTCGAGATCTCCCATCAGCAACATCCCGCCAACCTGCGCCATAGCCTCCACAATCAGCACTCCAGGCATGATTGGATGACCAGGAAAGTGGCCCTGAAAAAAAGGCTCGTTGATCGTGACGTTCTTGAGACCAACGATGCGCTTCCCCGGCTCGATCTCAAGGATGCGGTCAACGAGGAGAAATGGATATCGGTGCGGCAGCACTCTCATGATGTCTTCGATTCCGTACACGGCAGATCTCCCTTGATCCTTGTTTACCTTCATGGGCGCGGGTGCATCTCCAGTCTGTCTCGTTCCTGCCCGGGTTAGCTCGCGCACCAACGTTACAGTCCCGCGATGGCTTGGCTTGATTGCAACGATTCTCGC
>JANYKY010000051.1 GCA_025357975.1 Gemmatimonadaceae bacterium | reverse complement strand
TCGTTGTACGAGGTAATCTCTGATCTGCGCCCGTTGTGGGAAAGGCGGCAGGTGCAGGCTCATCTGGCGCGATTCGGTTTTTCAGGGGACGAAGTGCAGCGGTTCGCCGGAACCCTTTCAGGCGGTGAACGAGCACGGGTTGCGCTGGCGATGATCGTTCTGGCTCGAGCCAACTTGCTTATTCTCGACGAGCCGACGAACCACCTGGATGTCGAGTCGATCGAATCGCTCGAAGACGCAATTCAGGAGTACGACGGAACGGTATTGCTCGTAAGCCACGATCGCGAATTGCTGCGGACACTGGTCGATCGTGTCTGGGTGCTTCATGATACCCACATCACCGATTTCGAGGGAACGTTTCCCGAGTGGGAAATAGCGAGCAATGAGCGAGCTCACGCTGCAGCTGTAAACGCATCGGAAGAAGAAGCATTGCGGCGCGTCCACGAAAAGCAGAAGACGAAGCGGCGTGAAGACAACAAGCAGGTGAGCCGCGATGCCGCGCGAAATGCCAGAAAAAAAGCCGCGATCGCCGAGAAGAATGTCGACAATCTCGAGAGTCGAATTGCGGAACTGTCTGGCAAGCTTGCTGATCCGGCTCTCTACACAACCAACGATGGAAAGAGAAGCGCGGTAGCAAGCGGCAAAGAGCTCGAGCAACTGAAAAAGAAACTCGATGCCGCAATCGAGGAATGGACTCGGGCGACGGACGAAGCGGACCGCTACACCGTCAGCTCGAGCTAAACTCTCCTATAAAGCCAATCTCGGTCTGCAGCCGCACGCCGAATTTCTTCTCTACTGCATCCTGTGCGATGGTAATCAACTCTCGCACATCGCGGGCAGTCGCATTCCCAAGATTTACCATGATGTTCGCGTGGATGTGCGAGATCTGCGCGCCGCCGTGTCGAAATCCCTTGAGTCCGCACTGATCGACCAGGCGGCCCGCCCCCATACCTTCGATTTTCTGGAAAATCGATCCGGCGCTGGGATGAAACTGCAGCCAGGGATGACGCGCTCCTCTCCAGCTCAGGTTCTCCTGCATGACTTTGTGCATCGCCGCGGTGTTCCCTTTCATGAGCTGAAAAGTGACGGCAAGCGCTATATCCCTGCGCGAATGAAGAATGCTCGTATCGTATCCAAACTGCATGTAGTCGCTGCCGACCGTCTTGCGCTCGCCTTCTTCAGTAAGCAGATCGCACGAGGAGAATACATCGGCGATGAACATTGTCTGCTTTCTGTCAGGCTCTGGTTCGAGAAAGTGCAGATTTTGCCAAACCGCCCCGCCAACTGTGCTCGGAATGCCGACGTAATGTTCGATTCCCGACCATCCTCGCTCGACAGCTTCGGGAATCAGCTCGCCCATAACGGCACCACTTTCAACCCAAACGCGTCCATCGTCGTAGAATGTGAAGTGGCTGGCGTGATTCCTGATGACCAGTCCACGGAATCCTTTGTCTCCAACAAGAATATTTGCACCGAGTCCCAGCACGAAGTACGGTACGTTCTCACGCCTCGCAGCCGTTACTGCAAGAGCGAGATCGTCTGCTGATGTCGTCGAATAGAAGAGATCGGCAGGACCACCAATGCGGAACGTGGTGTATGGAGCTAATGGCTCGTCACGCCTGAGCTGAGACTCGTCCAGCTCGCGGGCTAATTTTGCGTAAGCGTCAATCATCGAGGTTTGTGTTGACTAACATGCCACAAAGAAATGGTAGTCGTCGTCGGCTCGCCACTATCGCAGCGATGCTCTCTTTTATTCTCGCGCCTTCGATTGTTGCCGCCCAACGGGCCGAGCTCGAAAAGATCATCCACCGAAAAGTGCTCCCTAACGGTCTCGAGGTCATAGTCGTCGAGAACCATGGGGTGCCTCTCGCGACCGTGGAAGTCGATGTCAAGAATGGATCATTCACTCAAAGTCCTGAATACGCGGGACTGGCTCACATGTACGAGCACATGTTTTTCAGGGCCAACTCGATCTTCTCCGAGCCCGAAGCCTTTGTGGGCCGGGCGGGTGACCTGGGCGCCGTTTTCAACGGAACGACTGCAGAAGAGCGCGTGAACTACTATCTCACGGTGCCGGCCGACAGCGTGGATGCGGGAATCCGCTTTTTGTCGGCGGCGCTTATCGCTCCGTTGTTCAAACAGGATGAGCTCGAGCATGAGCGGCAGGTCGTCATCGGTGAATACGACAGAAACGAATCCAGCCCGTTCTTCCGGTTGACCAAGGATATGGACAATCTCCTCTACCCGGGAAATTTCAGCCGTAAGAATGTCATCGGTGATCGCCAGGTGATTCTGACGACTACTCCCGCAAAGATGCGCACGATTCAGCACAAGTACTACGTGCCCAACAATTCAGTGCTGATAATTTCGGGCGATGTAAATCCGCAGACCGTATTTACGATGGCCGAGCGTGAGCTGGGCGGCTGGAAAAGGAGTGCGGATCCTTTCGTGGATGATCCGATCCCAGTGATTCCGGCGCTGACAAAAAACGAGGGAGTGGTTGAAGAGGCAGATGTGGGTGCTGTCACGGTTTTCGTCCAGTGGCAGGGGCCCAGCGTCGGTGCAGATCCGAAATCGACTTATGCAGCGGACGTGTTCTCCGATGTGCTCAATGATCCGGGCTCGCAGTTACAGCGGCGGCTCGTAGATAGCGGGCTGTGGCAGAGCATGGGAGTCAACTACTACACGCTCAATCACGTTGGGCCGATCACGATCAGCGGACAGACAACTCCGCAGAATCTTCGAAAGGCGATATCGGCCCTGCAAACCGAGATCAAGAAATTCAACGATCCGAGCTACTTCGATTCCGGAGAGCTGGAAGCAGTAAAAGCGCATCGAGCGGTAACTTCGGCCTTCGATCGCGAGCGGGCCTCGGGCTTCGCACACACACTGGGTTTCTGGTGGAGTGTCGCCAGCCTGGAGTACTACATGGGATATGTCGACAACATGGCACAGGAGACGACTCTCGATCTTCGGGCGTACGCCAGCAAGTACATAGTAGGGAAGCCTCACATCACTGGTGTGCTCCTCGGGCACGCTGACAGGCAGCAGCTCGGGCTAACGACTGGAGAGCTGTCGAAAGAGGGCACGAAATAATGCTTCTCTCCATTGTGCTCGCGCTCACCACCCTGACAAACAGTTTTGAAGTGGATGGCGTGAAGGTGATTCTGCGGCAGAGCACCGCGAATAACGTTGTGGCGGCCAATCTCTATTTGCTTGGCGGGGCGCGCCAGATGACTGCGGCGAATGCCGGCGTCGAGTCGCTGCTCCTGGAGGTATCTGATCGCGGAACAACGAAATATCCAAAGGCGACACTTCGACGGAAAATGTCGCGCCTTGGCAGTGAGATCACCACCTCGCCGTCCGACGACTGGACGATGTTCGGATTGCATGCGACAACGGAAGTTCTCGATTCGACCTGGGCGATTTTCACCGACAGAGTGATGGAACCGACCCTCGACCCCGAGGACGTCGCACTAATCAAGGCCCAGTTCATTTCCGGCATTCGTCAGCGCCGTGATGATCCGGACGCACTGGCCGAGTCGCTCGCTGACAGCATGGCGTCGTCGGGACATCCTTATGGAATTCCCGTTACCGGAACGGTGCAATCGATATCGTCTCTCGACGCAAAAGCGCTCAGGGACTATCAGCAGACACAGTTCGTTAAATCGCGAATGCTTCTCGTTGTGGTGGGCGATGTCGATCGCGCTCACATCGAACGGCTTGTGCGAGGAACCCTCGCGAAGTTGCCGCAAGGAAACTATGCGTGGTCGCCGCCGCCTCGGCTTCCGGAAAGAGCTTCCTCGATAGTGGTCGAACAGCGAACGCTACCGACGAATTATCTCATTGGATACTACAGCGGCCCACTCGCGAACAGTGCGGACTATCAAGCACTTCGCATTGCCACGTCGGTTCTCACTGGCAGGATGTTTTCCGAGATCAGAACACGTGAAAATCTCACGTATGACGTGCATGCACCGTTCGTAGACAGGGCGGCGACAGCGGGAGGCTTGTACGTCTCTACGGTGTCACCCGATACAACACTCAAGCTCATGCACGCCGCAGTTCGCGAGTTACAGGACGGCTTGCTCGATTCGGATGGACTTGGGCGTCTCGAGCAGCAGTTCCTTACGGAGTATTTTCTCGATAACGAAACCAACGACGCGCAGGCAGACTTTCTTGCTCGCTCGCAGCTTTATCGCGGCGATTTTCACGCTGCAGACAGGTTTGTGGATGAGTTGAAAAGTGTCACGCCGGAACAGGTGCGTAACGTTGCCCGGAAATACATGAAGGGATTTCAGTTTGCCTATGTTGGGGACCCAACGCAGCTACATAAAGAGTTGATATCGCTGTTTTGACAACTCGGGAAGGGACAGCATAGAGCGGGCGGCGATCAGCGCTGTCCCGCTCTTTTTGCGAGAACAGCCCTTATCTCATCGAGCCCGTTGCCCGTAGCTCTCAGTGCGACAATGGTGTGATAGAAGAGGTCCGCGGCTTCTTCCGAGATTTTCGCCTGATCCACGTCAGCGAGAGCCGTTATCAGCTCCGCCGTCTCTTCCCCGATCTTCTTGAGACGCAGGTTGCGGTCGCGCAGGAGCTTCTGCGTGTAACTCGTCGGGACGGATTCGCTAGCGAGAGATTTCGCGCGACCAGCAATTGTGTGGTCGAGTTCCGAAAGGGCATCGGCGCCAAGCGCTGTTTCACCAAAGCAAGATTCGGAGAGCGTATGACATGATGGGCCAGCCGGAATTACCCGGGCCAGTATGGCATCGTTGTCACAGTCCGGTGTAAGCGAAACAACACGTTGAACATTTCCGCTCGTTGCACCCTTGTGCCAGAGTCCGCGAGTGCGGGACCTGTAATGCATCTCGCCGGTGATCACAGTTTTCTCCACTGCTTCGCGATCCGCGTGAGCTATCATCAACACGACGCCCGTCACGGCGTGCTGCGTGACGACCGTTACGAGTCCGTTTGACTTGGCGAAGTCGAGACTGTCGACGTCAAGCTCAATCATCGGCCAATGTCCTTGTCGGATTTTTCGACCAGCGAGCTGCGGACGCGGTCAGCGAGTGCTCCATTCGTGGCGATCGCGCTTCCACCAAAGGCGGTGACATCTCCACGAAAATCCGTGACGATGCCACCGGCCTCCCTGATTATTGGAAGAAAAGCTGCAATATCCCAGGAAGACAGAACGGGATCTGCCATCACCTCCGCTCTGCCAGTCGCGACCATCAAATAACCGAAGCAATCGCCCCACGTGCGGGCGGCCGCCACGCTGCGCGCCAGCTCGTTCCATCTCGCGGTCAGGGCGAGATCAGAGGAGAATGGTGCAACGCTCGTGAGGATCATCGCCTGTGAGAGTTCAGAAACGGTGGAGACTCGAGCTCGCTCATCGTTCCACCAGCAACCACAGCCATCACCAGCGACGATTATTTCCGAGACGGCTGGAAAGAATGCAGCGCCGGCAATGATCTCGTTTCCTTGAGCAACAGCGACGAGAGTTCCCCATAACGGAACATCGCGCAGGAAAGATTTTGTTGCGTCGATTGGATCGATGATCCAGCGATATATCGAATCCGGCCGCACGTCCGGAAACTCTTCGCCCAGGATTCCATCGTTGGGGAATTTTTTCCCGATCCATTGGCGCGCAGCGGTTTCGGCAGCACGATCCGCAATGGTCACCGGCGACCCGTCATGCTTGGTTTCGACGTCCACTTTCTGCCGATAATGAGTTAACGCTATTTCGCCTGCAAGTCGCGCGACTTCGCCGGCTGCCTGCATGTATGTGGAATTGCTCATGTGGCTGCCCGTATTCGAAGTCCGGCCGCGGCCGCAGTCTTCTTGATCTGGCCAACCGTAGTCTCGCGATCATGAAGAATGCCTGCAACGAGCGCAGCATCCGCATGCCCGTCCCGGAGAACGTCCACAATGTCCGATGGCTTCCCCGCTCCGCCCGATGCAACCACGGGAACGTGGACCGCATCGGCAACCCGCCGCGTCAATTCCAGGTCGTATCCATCCCGAGTTCCGTCCCTGTCGATACTTGTGAGAAGGATTTCTCCAGCGCCTCGGTTGACGCATTCAATTGCCCAGCTCACCGGCTCGAGCAAAGTGCGGGTCCGTCCGCCGCTCGTGTAAACGACCCAGCTGTTGCCTTCCCTCCTGGCATCGATGCTGGCCACGACACACTGCTCACCAAATCGCATCGCTGATTCCGTCAGTATCGCCGGGTTCGATACCGCGGCAGAATTGATGCTGACCTTATCTGCTCCCGACCGCAACGTCCTGCCGACGTCGTCAGCTGCCCTGATTCCTCCGCCGATTGTGAGCGGAATGAACAAGCCTTCTGCAGTGCGACGGGCAACGTCGAGAATCGTTGCGCGACTCTCGGCTGTTGCGCCAATGTCGAGAAATACGATCTCGTCTGCCCCTTCTCGCTCGTATCGCAGAGCCAGCGCAACGGGGTCGCCAACGTCGCGCAGCGACTCGAATTCCACGCCCTTTACCACCCGCTCTCCATCGACGTCGAGGCAAACGACAATACG
>JANYKY010000027.1 GCA_025357975.1 Gemmatimonadaceae bacterium | reverse complement strand
TGAACGCGGTGCGGAAGCCGGTCAATGGCAGCCGGATTCTCGTCCTGGGTGTCGCGTACAAGCGTGACATCGACGATATGCGTGAGAGCCCGGCGCTCGACGTCATTCGGCTTCTCGAAGCGCAGCAAGCCCATGTTGTGTATCACGATCCGCACGTGGCATCGTTTCGCGAGGAAGACCACGAGCACAAGAGCGTGGAGCTGACGGACGAAGAGCTCTCGTCGGCCGACGCGGTCGTAATCGTGACCGACCATTCGTCGGTGGACTATCGCAGAATCGTCAACCTCGCAAAGGTTCTCGTCGACACGCGCAACGCAACCGGCGGACTCGCCCGGAGCGAAGCACAGGCGAGCTCCGGGCGTGGCCGTCCTGAACTGGCATTAGCCAACCACGAAAGCAATTCATGAATATTTCAGTTATCGGAACCGGATATGTTGGGCTAGTTGTCGGAGCGTGCCTCGCGGAGAATGGCAATGACGTGATTTGCGCGGACGTCGTCGAGTCAAAGATCGAGGGCTTGAAGAAGAACATTCTTCCCATTTATGAGCCGGGCCTCGAGGATCTGGTCGAGCGCAATCAGCAAGACGGGAGGCTGACGTTCACGACTGACATCGGCGCGTCCATCGCGTCCGCCGACGTTCTTTTCGTTGCAGTCGGAACTCCCCCTGACGAAGACGGGTCGGCAGATTTGCAGCATGTTCTTTCGGTCGCTCGCGAGATTGGCAAGCACATGACCAAGGAACTCGTTGTCGTCACGAAGTCTACCGTTCCAGTAGGCACGGCGAAAAAAGTTGCCGCTGAGATCAGGAAGGGAGCGCGATTCCCGTTTCACATGTGCAGCAACCCTGAGTTTCTGAAAGAAGGGGCCGCGGTAGACGACTTCATGAAGCCGGATCGTGTGGTGCTTGGCGTCGACAACGATCACGCCCGCGCCCTGATGACCGAGATTTACGCCCCATTCGTTCGGACCGGCAAGCCCATCATCTTCATGGATATTGCGTCTGCGGAGATGACCAAGTACGCCGCAAACGGAATGCTCGCGACCCGCATCTCATTCATGAATGAAATTGCGAATCTCTGCGAGAAGGTCGGTGCAGATGTCGACATGGTGCGTCGAGGAATTGGAAGTGACTCGCGAATTGGCTCGTCGTTTCTGTTTCCGGGGCCAGGTTACGGCGGATCCTGCTTTCCAAAGGACGTGAAGGCGCTGGTGCGAACCGCGGCCGAAATCGGAATGGAAATGAAGGTGCTTGGCGCTGTCGAAGACGTCAATCACTCGCAGAAGCTTCGTCTCGGTGAGAAGCTCCGTGAGGCTCTCGGCGACGATTTGCGCGGCAAGCACTTCGCGATCTGGGGTCTCGCCTTCAAGCCGCAGACCGACGACATGCGTGATGCGCCATCGTTGACTCTGATCGACGATCTTCTCGCCGCTGGCGCCAGTGTTTGCGCGCATGATCCAGCATCCATGGGCGAAGCTCGTCACAAGCTAGGGGATAGAATCGCTTATGCCGAGACCAACTACGATGCATTGTCGGGCGCTGACGCGTTGATCGTCGTGACCGACTGGAACGAGTACCGTCATCCAGACTTTGCCCGCGTCAAGGAAGCCTTGAAGCGCCCGGTTATCGTCGACGGAAGAAATCTGTATGACCCCGAGAAAATGCAGGAGCTTGGCTTGAGCTACTACTCGATCGGGCGGGCAACGGTTGAACTCGCGTCCCCGCCGCGGGTAGGAGAGTACGCATGAATCTGAGACCTCTCGCGTTCGTTGGCGCGCTATTGCTGGCAGGCGCCTGCAAGCCGGCTTTCAATGCTGCGAGCTACGCCAGCACTGATGAGCTTTTCACCGTCGCCAACGCTGAGTACAAGGCGCACCGGTGGGACAATGCCGTGCACGCATTCGAGAGGTTGACGACTGAGCTCTCGCCACGCGATGCGCGTATTGCGACTGCTTATTATTTCCTTGGGAAATCGCAGGAGAAGATGGGTGACCATCTTCTCGCGGCAAAGTCGTATAGCCGCGTGTACGAGCTGCTCCCTCGCGACACGCTCGCCGATGATGCGTTGCTGGCATCTGGAGAAGCGTACCAGTGGATGTGGCGCAAGCCTTCGCTCGACGCGGAATACGGTCAGGACGCGCTGACACAGTACCAGACATTCGCGGGCTACTATCCCGATTCTCCGCTGCTGCCGAAGGTCAATGCGCAGATGGCGAAACTCGACGAGTGGTTCGCCGAGAAGGATTACGAGACAGGTATTCATTACCTGAAACGCAAGGCGTACGATTCCTCGATCATCTACTTCAAGGATGTGATACGCCTGCACCCCACGGCCAA
>JANYKY010000516.1 GCA_025357975.1 Gemmatimonadaceae bacterium | reverse complement strand
AAGGTGATTCCGATGCGGAACTGGCGGCGTGAGTTGTGGTTCGATCGCACCGGCCTTCCGTGGATAAAGCCGTCGCCGAACATGCCATCTCTCGAGAGCGCGATGTTGTATCCGGGTCTCGTCGCGTTCGAGGGATCCAATCTGTCGGTTGGGCGCGGGACGCCCGATGCGTTTCAGCTGATCGGAGCACCCTGGCTCAACGTAGATGCGACAATCAAGCTGCTGAAGGATCGCCAGCTTCACGGCGTCAGGTTCACTCGCGAGGATTTCACTCCTGTTGGCCCGAGTGATGGCAAGTACTCCGGACAGCGCATCCCCGGGATTAGAATGGCCGTCAGCTCGCGCAACGCGATGCAGCCGTCGCGGGTGGGAGCAACGCTGCTATGGGCGATCAACAAGACATCTGGACAGGGTCTCAAGATCGATAACCGGGCGTTCGATCTCCGGTTCGGGGCGGCGCATATCAGGGAGGCGCTGCTACGCGGGGATGATCCGGATGCGGTGATCGATCGTGAGTACAAGGCGGCGTTCGACTTCAGGGAGCAGACACGACGATTCCTGCTCTATAATTAGCCCGTGGCCTGTCCGCTGTGGCCGGTGGTTTACGCATGGCTTTTGCACTCGACAGAGTATCAACGGAGGCAGTAATGAAAATGCTTATCGCTTCGTTCGCGCTTTTGTTAGCCGCGACGACATCAGCGTGCGGACCTCGGCAGGTAGAAGTCACAACCGGTGCTCAGCCGGTTGCGGATATGTCCATTCGATTCACAAATAATCTGACTCAGGCTGTCAACTTGTATGTGACGAGCGGCGGTACGGATGTTTTCCTCAAGCAGGTGGCGGCGAGCGGGGTCGAGCTGGTACCGGTGAGAGGGTTAGCCGCGGGGACGACGGTAACACTCAAGGCCCGAACAGTTGACGGCACTCGTACCTACTCCAGAGACAACATCTATCTGGCGGCGAATTACGAGTGGAGAGTTCCTTAGGACAGCCACAAGCCAAAAGCCAACGGGCTACGAGTCACAAGGCGAAAGCCACGAGCCACAAGCCAACCGGCAAACGCGGCGCGTTCTGGCGGTAAACGGCGTGTCCGGATAGCTTTACGGGTCGAATCGAGAATCGGTTCGGCCCGTTTTGCTACCGGTTTCGACTTGATTGGTGGCCCCATTTCCTGTCCGGCTGCATGAAACCAATCTGGGAGTCCCTAATCAAAGTCTATCTGCGGGCCATCGAGCCCGTAGCTGCGCTATTGGTGAAGCTCCGGGTCAATCCGAACACTCTCACTACGATCGGCACTATCTCGACAGTCGCGGGCGGAGTTTCGTTCGGGCTTGGGCATATTCGCACCGGCGGCATCATCATCGGGGTCACCGCGATCTTCGACGTACTCGATGGAACGGTCGCCAGGCGAACGGGACAGTCTACGATTTTTGGAGCGTTCTACGATTCGACGCTTGACCGGGTTGCCGACGGGGCCGTACTCGCTGGACTCGCGTATTTCTATGCGACGAGCCCCGTTTTCCACAGTCAGCCGCTGCTGGCGCTTGCGTTGCTTGGGATGATCGGAACGTTCCTCGTCAGCTATACCCGCGCGCGTGCAGAGGGCCTTGGCATCGATGCGAAGGTCGGTGTGATGCAACGGCCGGAGCGCGTAGTGCTGCTGGCAGTGCCGCAGGCGTTTTTTGGCGTTGTTTTCAATGGGTGGGTTCTGGCGGGAGTCGTTGCGCTACTCTCCGTTTCCGCGTGGATTACCGCGGTGCAGCGAATCTTGTTCGTTCGTCGCGCCACACTCAATACTGTATCGACGCCGTTGCGCGTCATTAACGACAAAAGTCCGCTGCCGGCGCGCTCAGCGTCGCGGCGTGCACAATCTTAATAGATGGAGAATCACGAATTGTCCCAGAAAGCTGATATTCGCACGCCCCCTGCTCCCGCTACTGGCAAACTCGGTATCCTTACGCCCGGTCTCGGCGCAGTAGCTACCACGTTCATGGCTGGAGTCGAGAGCATCCGGCGCGGATATTCCAAGCCAATCGGCTCGCTCACCCAGATGGCAACGATTCGCCTGGGAAAGCGCACCGATAACCGGTCGCCGCTGATCAAGGACTTCGTCCCGCTCGCGGCCTTGGACGACATTGTCTTCGGAGCCTGGGATCCGATTCCGGACGATGCCTACACGGCGGCCCAAAAGGCCGGGGTGCTCGACGAAAAGGATCTCAATCGAGTCGCCGATTTCCTGAAGGCGATCAAGCCGATGCCCGCGGTATTCGAGAATCATTACGTGACGCGCATCAATGGATCGAACGTCAAGAAAGGAAAAACCAAGCGGGATT
>JANYKY010000411.1 GCA_025357975.1 Gemmatimonadaceae bacterium | reverse complement strand
CGACGTCCTCGACAAGAAGCTGTGCGACCGCGATGAGTGCGAGATTGGGCGCGTCGACGGAATTGTCATCGAGTATCCCGACGGAGGCCAACCCCGGATGGTGCGAATCGAGATTGGTGGAGAGATTCTGGCCGCAAGGGTCGGTCGATGGCTGGTGCCCCCCGTGAGATGGCTGCGACTGTCGATCGGTCCAAAGCGCGAAGCATCAGTGCCGATCGAATGGAAACACGTAGCTCGAATGGGCGCCGATCTCCATCTCGACCTTCCAGAGTCCCGTACTGACGCGCTTGCGTGGGAGCATTGGCTCGCGGAGCACGTAATCGGAAAAATTCCTTTCGCGGGATCGGAAATATGAAAGAGCTTCGGCTTTACGAGATGCTCGGTAAAAAAGTCGTCGACGCTGACGGTGAGTATGCAGGCCGCCTGGAGGAAATCGAAGCGGAGCGCGGCGATGAGGTGTGTCTGATCAAGAGCTATCTGGTGCAGCGGCGTGGGTTGCTCGACCGCCTTCAGACATGGGTACTGGCTGCGCCGATGCGAAAAGCGATTCCAGTGAGGGAAAAATCAAAGCCCTATCGCGTACCGTGGGACAAGATGGATCTACGGGATCCGGGGCATCCACGTATACTGGTCCCTCAATCTCAGCTGAGCAGAGTCGACGCCGAAATCGCGGGATCGGCAGTCCCGGCGAAGAACGCATAACTCATCATCCAGAGCTATACCCATCGGCATGCCTTCGCTGCCAATTTACGGGTAGGCCTCGACTTAAACGTTGGTTTAACTGGCCGATAAAATGCGCTTTACGGGAGCGCTACCCTTCCCCTGTTCTGGAGTAAAATGCGTCTATCTGAATTCATCCTTGCGAACAGAGAGCCCATTCTCGCCGAATGGGAAGCTTTTGCCCGAACGTGTTCGCCAGCGAGTGGATCCATGAATATCGAGGCCTTGCGAGACCACGCGAACGACATGCTCACGGTCATCGCGGCCGATCTCGACACACCGCAAAACAAAACGGAGCAGCAGGATAAATCCGAGGGTAATGCTCCGCCCGTCGCCAACGCCGACGTGACTGCGGCACAGGAACACGGAGCCGGCCGCGCTGAAAGCGGATTTTCCGTCGAGCAGATGGTCGCCGAGTTTCGCGCCTTGCGCGCGACTGTCATCCGGCTCTGGAACAAGCATCTTGGCGGCTTCAATGCTGAAAACATCGAAGACATCACCCGCTTCAACGAGGCGATCGACCAGGCGCTCGCCGAATCGGTATCGCGCTACACGAAAGACCTGGACAATTCAAAGGAGATGTTTCTGGCCATGCTCGGCCACGATCTTCGGTCGCCGCTCGGTGCGATTACGATGTCCTCGCACTTCATGCTCGACGCCGGCGAATTGAAGGAGCCGAATCTCACGCTGACTTCACGCGTTGCCAGCAGCGCCGATCGCATGCAGCGAATGATTGGCGAGCTGCTGGACTTCACGCGTAGCCGCCTGGGAGGCGGCATTCCGATCGAACGAGAAGAAATGAGCATCGACAAGGCTGTCCATGACGTTGTTGAAGAAATTACCGGCGCTCATCCTGATCGGACGATCGAGCTGGACGCGCGCGGTGGGGAAAAGGGTCGATGGGATTGCGCGCGAATAACGCAGGTGCTGTCGAACATCATCGGAAACGCCGTGGAGCATGGCGGTGCGTCTGGAGCGGTTTCGGTGACAGTGACCGGAAACGATGCGGAAGCCATCGTCGCCGTTCATAATCGCGGACCATTCATTTCGCCGGACCAGCTGAACGGAATTTTTGGACCGATGAAAGGCAAACACTCGCCCGGCAACGCAACTGGTCCAACCGGGAATCTCGGACTCGGGTTATACATCGCCGAGCGCATCGTTTCTGCGCACGGGGGCAGAATCGAGGTGCAATCAACGGAGGCGAAAGGCACGACCTTCACCATCCACCTGCCCAGATCCGAACGCTAGGGGGTATTAAAAACTGGGAAGATTCTTGTTGCGGATTAGCCGCCACAATCGTAGCCTCTTCGAGCACATGACCCAGCCTTTTTTCTTCGCAACCGGCATCGAGAATAGTTATCCGACTATCGCGACCGGGAAGCGGATTGACCAGATGGCGAAATCCGGCCATTACGAGCGTTTTCGCGAGGACTTCGGCCTCGTGCGCGAAATGGGAATCGACGCCCTGAGATACGGTCCCGCCTATTACAGGACGCACGCAGGGCCCAACAAGTTCGACTGGTCGACTGCTGACGATCCGATGAACACCCTCCATGAGATGGGCATCGAAGTGATCGCCGACCTTTGTCACTTCGGGGTCCCCGATTGGCTCGGAGGGTTCCAGGATCCTGCCTTCCCG
>JANYKY010000383.1 GCA_025357975.1 Gemmatimonadaceae bacterium | reverse complement strand
CCCGCCTTGACAAAGACGAGGCTTCGCTCCCCTGTCTGAAGCACGGCCGACCGGGGCACGCTGAGCGTCACAGCCGAAGTGGAGGTATTGGTGCGCAGAGTGGCATACATGCCCGGCTTTAGGCGCATGCCTGGATTCGGCAGGGCGACCCTGACTTTTGCCGTGCGCGTGTCAGGGTTGACAGTTGGATAGATGTAGGTGATGCGTCCAACCAGCGACTCACCGGCAAGCGCTTCAAAATCGACCGTTACCTGCTGGTTGAGACGCACCGCTGGAAGGTCCTGCTCGAACACTTCCCCCTCAACCCATACCACGCTCAGGTCGGCCACTTTATA
Source organism: Gemmatimonadaceae bacterium (assembly GCA_025357975.1). Taxonomy (GTDB): domain Bacteria; phylum Gemmatimonadota; class Gemmatimonadetes; order Gemmatimonadales; family Gemmatimonadaceae; genus UBA4720. The sequence continues at coordinate 7,829 of JANYKY010000383.1, read as the reverse complement.
CAGGGCGTCTCCCATCATCACGCGCTGTCCTTCCAGCAGGTTTTTTTCGAGTACATAGCCGCTGACCGGGGAGCGGAGCGTCATCGTCTTTCGAATCTGCCCGGAACTTTCAATCGCGGCGACCTCGCTCGGCGAGATGTCCCAGTAGCTCAACCGGCGGCGGGCGGATTCAATCAGATCGTCCGCGCTGGTCCTGGCATCGCTTGTTCCTTCTCGAACGTCGCCGCGAAGCCGCTTCGCGAGCAGCAGTTCTTCCTGCGCGGTTACGAGCATCGGTGAGTAAATGGTCAAGAGGGGTTGTCCCCTGGCGACAAACTGTCCCGTGTAGTTCACAAGAAGATGTTCTATCCACCCCTCGATCTTGGGCGAAATTGTCTTGACACGAGTCTCGTCGAAAGTCACCAGTCCCACCGTCCGGATCTCGCGGTTGACGGGGGCCAGGGTGACCGGTGCGTAAGTCACACCGATGCGCCTGGATTGCTCGGCAGAAAGTGTGACCGGCATTGCCTTGCTCGCTCCCGCAGGCGCGGACTGTTGAGCAATGGTTGTCGCTGCGGCAGCAGGCTTTCTCGTCAAAGCCCAGGCGACCAACGCAGCTGAAACAAGAACAGCAGTTCCTATTCCCACGAAAATGCGATTGGAGTTGGGACGCTGGAAGCCGAATGGGTTCTTCAGTGTTGTATCGGTCACTTGGAGTCTCCTGGGTGTGCCACTGCGGTAATGGCGACGGGATCGAGCAGAGCAGTGCCGGTCAGCATCTCCAGCTCCGCCCATGCACGGCCTTCTTCTGCCTCGAGGTCTATCAGCTGCTGACGATATTTTTTCGCAGTCATCTGGTCGTCGAGAAGGGTCATGAAGTCCACTTTGCCCACGCGGTAAGCGGCAAAGGCAGATGCAACCACTGCTTTCGACTGAGGAAGGATTGTATTTCGGTAGAGGATTGCGAGTCTTCGGGAGCGGTTGAGATCCGCGTATCGCTCGCCGACGGCGCCACGCGTGTCGGCGAGCATCGAAGCCAGGTCCGCGGCGGCCATCTGGCTCATCGCAGCAGCCTCTTCGCGTAGTTTCAGCTGTCGGCTGCGCGCGAAAATCGGGATGCTTGCACCGACCATCAGGCTGCCCATTCTCTGGGTCCCGCCACTGGACATGTCGCCCCCGATTATCGCCTTTCCCTGCTGTCCGTACTGCACGCCCATCTGGAGGTCGGGCAACAATTCCTTTCGGGCGAGTCGTTCCATTGACTGCGCGGCGGACACGTCGGAGGCACCTGCCTTCAGCATTGGCCTACCTGTGTATGCAAGCTGTTGAAGCGAATCGAGGCTTGGGACGAGCTTGGGAAAGGCAGGCAATGCCGGAGTTGCCAGAGGCGACTGTTGCCGGCGATCGAGGATCGCGTTTAGTCGCTCCGCCATACCGCTGCGCATTGCCTGCATTTTAAGCGTATCCTCGGTCATGCCTGCAATTTCAACTTGCGCACGAAGCACATCTGCCTGGTTGGCGCTGCCTACGCGGTACATGGCCACGGTCACCGCTTGTATGTCGCCGAGAAGGCGTAAAGTTTCCCTCATCACAGCGAGGGATTGATCGGCTCGGTAAAGTTCGTAGAACGGCATCGCCGCCTGCGCCCGGACCTCCCACCACGCATCCCTGGCTCGTTCACCTTGAGCAGTAGCGCGCGCTCGCGCGATATTTCTCGACAAGCCGAGCTTTCCGCCGAGAGGCAGCATCTGCATCAGCTGTAGCTGCTTCATCCCCAGTACTTCCATTGGCTTGAGGGATGGAAGCTCGTAGTTCATCCAACCGAACTGAACTTGCGGATCAGGCGGCAGGCCCGCGGAACCAATGCGTGAGCTAGCTGCGCGCGCCAGCGCTTCTGCAGCCTGGATGCGCGGGTTCGAGGTTCGCAGTTCGTCATAGACCGACGCAAGTCTTAGTCGCGGCGAAGATTCAACGGCTTTCGGTGTCGTAGAATCCTGGCCGATTGCGACGCTTGCCAATGCCTGCGCGTGCAGGCGGCTTATGCCTGATACGGCTAGAATTGCGACGGCGACAAACCACAAAGAATTCGGTCTTTCGCGTTCACGGCGAACGCGCATGAGATTTTTCATTTATTTTCCGGATGGGCGCTGGCATAACACGCGCGCAGGCCTTGATCCTGATTTTAGCAGCAGCCTGAGCGGCAGACAGTCGGGAGTTACAAGGGTGCCGACTCAGGGTTTTCCCTACAGGCGCGCGGAGGCCGTTGCGAGGGGTAGCTTCGGCGGCAATCAGAACTTTGATCGCTCCATACGTGCACCCCTCGCAGACCCTTTTAGGGTGCGTAATACGCTATTGCACCGCGCTCAACCGAACAATCTCTTTGCCGCCGAACGCGCACCATCTTTGGCAACCTTGCTACGTTGAAAAGACCGCATCGATCCTGGGAACGGCGTCAGCCGCCGTGATGACAATGCGTTTCCATTTGATGCCAGCTTGCGCCAACACAGAGCAGATGGGCGAACGGAAAATTGTGCGTGTGACGGCAATGCGATGGACCACCGGGCGCTTGCTCGGCTGCGAGTCCCGAGGCCACTACGAGCGCGACCGACAGACAGGCACTGGCGATTGAAAGCCGCGTAAGCCTGCTTGGCAATGCAGTCTCCTCGCCCGCCAGCCGGCGGATCCTGCGCTCCAGGAGATTTCGGTGCTGAAAGCCGACAGTCGCCATACGTGGAGATGCATCGCAATCGGCAAGTCGCAAGATCGCCGAAGCGAGCATCAAGGGCGCCTGCGAGCCTGCGGCGTCGTCAGCCTCTATCTCCGCCTCATCCGCGATATCATCTGAAAGACGGCGAAGCGCGGGCATCCAGAAAAAGGTGCAGCTCAGGAATCTGTACACGGACAAGCGCATCGGATCGCGGCGGCGAGCATGAGACCCTTCGTGTGACAGAACCATCCTCAACTCTTCAGCAGAAAGTCGGTCGCCGAGGTCTGATGCCAGATAAATGCGGGGAGAGAACGCCCCTATAGTAAACGCTGGAGTTGGCAGGCCAACTACCACACGGACGTGCGAAGGGTCAATTCCGGCGGCTACCGAGGCGTTCCAGATGCGGTCGTCGTGCAAGGGTACTTCGCTGTCGAGATCGGCGAGAACCGATCGCACATTTCTCACGGCTGTAAACCTGTCCCACACTGCGTATGCGAGTCCAACCGCAAGAGCGACATGAAAAAGATGGTGCACGGGATCCAGAATCTCACCGAGGGCGGCCAGACAAAAGCCCCAAAGGTGCTGAGCTCCTGGCAGCGGCTCAGCAACCCTGATGGGGAGATGATGAGCGAGCGTCGGAATAGTTCCGAAAATCAGAAGAGTGATCACGCTGGCAAGCAGGATGCGCCGGCGGCTCGTCTCCCGCACACGGAGGTTACCGGAAATGTGTCCCCGGTAACGCACCTTCACCGCTGGTCGGTCTCGGCCAACTTCCTCCTGACAAGTCGTCCAAGCTCGGCCAGTTGGTCCGGGTCGCGCTCCGCCAACGCGTCGACCAGTGAAGAGGACACAGCCTGGTGACCAAGTGACAGTATTCCTTCCACTACCCGCTTTGATGCCGACGCCATAAAATCTTTTTCGCTCGACCGTGCGCGGTAATGAAAGAGATCGTCTTTTTTGGCTCTGGCCAGGATTCCCTTGGTAACGAGCTTGTTGAGCACGGTGATCACCGTAAGCAGCTCGACCTTGTGTTGTCGAATCACACGCGCATGAATCTCTCGCGCGGTCGACGGCTCTCCCGCCTTCCATACTGCGCGCAAGACTCGCGCTTCGAGGTCGCCCAGCACTTTGGCGAGCCCTCTCGCCGAGAGCCGCACGGTGTCCTGAATGCCTGGTGCGTGTCGCCTCGAGACGTCCTTGTTGTTTGATTCCGCCAAATCCGCTCCCACGGTTTCGATACAGTGTGATCGCAGTGTACTATCGGGACGTCGTTCCGTAAAGAGAGGGGCAGCGTTGCGAGAGTTTCAGCGTTTGGCCATGAAGAAAATGACCAGGAGTCCGAGCGCCAAAGCCGCGACCCCACTGCCCTCGGGAGTAGATGCGATTCCTCGCATCGCAGGCGGGACATTTCAACTGCCCCGCGGACATCTCAGATTGACAAATATGGCAACGATAGGCATTCACCTTTGTTACTCCGTAACTCGGGTTGATGAGGTTTTCGAGCTTCACCTGAGGCGTTCGGGCCCTAATACCTCAGGGCATTACGCCGCGTAAAGTATGACAATCTGGTCGAAGCCCGCTGTGAGCGGGAACGCCTCGAGGTCATACCTTAGCCTCTTGCTTTTCGGCAACCATCTGAAAGAAAGGCCCGACTTTTAACAAGATTTTTTGAAACGCCATGTTGCCTGCATGCCGGACACTTTGTCAGATACACAAGCAGATTCACGACGCTATATTCCAAACGAATGATTCGACTCGCGCGTACGCTCATTCTCCTCACGGCATTGGCCGGGTTCCTTCCTCAAATGGGAGCCAGCGCGATAGCGTGCCGCCTGGGAGTCGTGCCTGCGGCGTCATCGATTCCGATGCAGGGTATGACTGAATCTGAAAACTCGCATCGGTCGAACTCCGGTCGGCCGTGCACGCCGGGCGCATCGCACGAGTGCAGCACCATGGCTGCGTGCAGCTCTCCGTATTTGTACGGCGCTCCGCATGCCGTTAACCCCGATCGCGCTCTGCCCGAACGCCCCAGGTCGCTACGCGTTACTCAGCCGGCCTCGCAAACGTTACTTCCCGAGCTGCCCCCTCCGCGAGCCTGATTCCAGCCTCCGTTAACGTCGAGCGCTGACGGCGCATTAGCCGCAACAGCCCTTGGCCCCGCTCCGCTTTCGCGGCGCGCCTCTACGACAACTGGAACAGGAAATGAAAATTCGCATCAGGGCATGCGCATTGAACTCCAATGCGCACCCTCCAATCGCACTCGGCATTATTCGTTGCATACTTGCCGCGGCCACTGCGCTAAGCGTTCACCCAACCGACGGAGTGGCACAAAAGCCGGCTGAGATATCTCTCGATCTCGACTCGCTGGTTGCGAGAGTCGTTGCCGCCAACCCGGACCTTGCCGCCGCGAAAAGTCGCGGAATCGCTACGCGCGCACGAGTCAATCCTGCTGGTGCACGGCCCGATCCGGTGCTGATGGCCGGGCTGATCAATGTTCCGGTCAACAATTTCAGCCTTAGCGACGACGACATGACGATGAAAATGATCGGCGTCAGCCAGACAATCCCTTACCCGGGCAAACTACGTCTCGCGCGAAGAATTGCCGAGCTGCAAACGGACCAGCAGTCAATCGTGACGGACAGCATTCGACTGGCTGTCATACGCGAGCTGAAAACCGCTTACTACGAAATTGTATACATAGATGCTGCGCTGAAAACAGCAAATCGTATGGACACGGTCGCCGCAAGCATTATCAAGGTGTCGAGCCTTCGCTACGCGGCCGGTCGCGGAATGCAGCAGGATGTGCTGCGCGCCCAGGTTGAAGCGACGCGGCTCAACGATTCCGCCAACCAGTTGATAGAACAAAGGCGTGCATTGCTCGAACGGATCGGTGCCCTCACCGGAAGCGAAGCGCCCGTACCCAGTACGGCGACGATTCCACCGAAGCTTCTGGCTGCCGCAGTCGATGCCAACCCGTCCACGATACGCTTTTCTTCTCTTGCATTGGGCGCCGCTGTCGCCGACGGGCCACTGCTTCCCCTCGCAGAGCTGCAGGCGCTAGCCGTAAGGCAAAGTCCTCAGGTGCGAACACAGCTTGCAATGAATGCAATCGCCATTGCGCAGCTGGAACTCGCGGGCCGCGAACATCTTCCGGATGTCGACCTGTCATTCCAATATGGCCAGCGATCAGCTAGAAGGTCGGGTATGGACACGCCCGCAGTCGGGCGTCCCGATATGGTTTCGTTCGTCGTGTCCGTCCCGATTCCGCTTCAGCGCGGAATAAAACAGCGCGCGCTGGTTACCGCGGCCCGAGCCGATGTAGTCACCGGTGATGCTGAACGCCGCGCGAGTGAGGCATTGGTGCGCTCAGAGGTCGCCAGAATCTACAGTGACGTAAGCCGCGCACGAACCCAGCTTGCCTTGTATGTAAAGGCACTTGTACCGCAAGCGCGCGCTTCACTCGCGTCGTCGGTGAATGCGTATCAGAGTGGCACCGGTGACTTGACTGTCGTGCTCGAAGCACAGCGCACTTTGCTCGATATGGAAACCGGCTACCATCGCTCTCTCAGCGACTTTGCCCAAAAGATTGCGGAGCTTGACAGCGTAATCGGCCAGGAGGCGCTGCGATGAACGCGCCGATCGAAAGGGTCGCGCCGCCGCGCCGCCAAAGCGGCCGCGTCTGGCTAGTCGTAGCGATTGTCGCCCTAGTCACCGTGGCAGTCTGGGTTCTGCTCCGTAACGGTCGCTCGACGGAACAACCGAACGTCAGCGGCCACACGGGTTCGAGTAATGCCAGCACCGCTATGCCGGGCATGGATATGTCATCCCCGGGAGGCGGCGTACGACTGACGGCATCGCAGATACGCGAATTCGGTGTGACCTTCGACACCGTAAAAATTCGTACGCTCGAAAACGAAATTCGCGCTCCCGCGACGATCGCTACTGACGAAACGCGAATTGCGCAGATCACGCCCAAGTTCAGCGGTTTTGTCGAGCGACTTTTTATTAACTCAATAGGCCAGCAGGTTCGGAAAGGCCAAGCAGTGGCCGCAATCTTTTCGCCCGATCTCTATGCGGCCGAGCAGGAGCTAGTACTTGCCACGCATCTGGGGCACGCGGCAACGGGCTCATCAATCCCCGGAGTCGGCGGATCCACTGTGAACCTGCAAGCTGCCGCGAGACAACGGCTGCGCTTATGGGACGTTTCTGACGCCGAGATAGATGCGATTCTGCGCTCGGGACAAGCGAGCCGGACCATTACTCTTTTTTCGCCGGCGACCGGCGTGGTAACTGAAAAAAGTGTGGTGCAAGGCCAATCAGTCGTTGCTGGTACGTCGTTGATGACGGTCGCCGACCTGTCGACTGTGTGGGTGATCGTAGAGCTGCGCGAAGCTGATGCGCGGAGCGCGCGGGTCGGCACGAGCGCAAGCGTCGAGATAAACGCTTTCCCCGGAGAGCGGATAGCTGGGCACGTCAGCTATGTCTATCCAACGCTGATGGAACAGACGCGAACAATCAGAGCGCGTGTGATTCTCCAAAATCCGGATGGACGACTTAAACCCGGGATGTTCGCAACTGTGGCTCTTTCGGCGCCTCTCGCTTCGGGCCTGTCAATACCGGCTACTGCCTTGATCGAGACCGGTGACAAGACCTACGTATTCGTAAAAATGAAAGACGGGTCGCTCATGCCTCACGACGTGAAGACCGGCCGGCGATCAGCGGGATTGGTGGAAATTCTCTCGGGGGTGGACACAGGAGCAGTAGTCGTAACGAGCGCGCAGTTCCTGCTTGATTCCGAGTCGAACATCGGCGAGGTCATGCGAAGCATGATCGGGCAAGGGCCTGCAGGCGCAATGGGCGACATGCCTGGCATGAGCCCGGCCTCTTCTGGCTCGGTCGGTGACAAAGGCGCCGATACGAAAGGACTGAAAATGCCCTCAGCATTGAAGAAGTAGCGATGCTGAAAAAAATCATCGAGTGGTCTGTCGCGCACACCCGGGTAGTGCTCGGGGCAGCGTTGATCGTGACAATTGCTGGTGTCTGGAGCGCAGTCAATACGCCTGTGGATGCAATTCCTGATCTGTCGGACGCGCAGGTGATCGTCATGACCGACTGGGCTGGACAGCCACCTCAACTGGTAGAG
>JANYKY010000378.1 GCA_025357975.1 Gemmatimonadaceae bacterium | reverse complement strand
CCGGGATTTGCTGAGTGACAGCCGAATAATTCTGGTGCATGCTATCGTCATCGGAGGTGGACGATGGCAGTCGAAGATTTATCAGATTTATTGGGGGGCTGGGAAGGTTTCGAGCTCGCGGGAGTAACGAAGCATCCCGCTACTGAGACTGATCCGGTTCCGCGGCTGGCATCACAGCATTGTCCCAGACGTTACCTGAGCGTCTCATGCTACATGTGACGCCCAGGTTATTGGTAAATGCTGAAACTCCTCGCTGCAAAAGGAACCAGAGCAACACTCTCCCTACCCTAATGGTCCCCCGCCGCGAGGCGAGATGTCGAACCGCTGCTGGTCCTGCGTCGGACAAGCTGCCGAACGCCACGCCGCTCAGTAGGAGACTGATAAAGCGATCGAGTCATTCCGGCAACATAGAAATGAGCTTCACCGTTGAAATATCTCACAGATTGAATACCAGTTCGGAATGTGGTGGCAGCATTCACCAGCGAGTTCCCGATGTACAAAAACATCACTTGAGTGAAAAGAAACCAACATTGCGCTTTCAGTCGAAGCCAATATTGTTGATCCCTGCCGCATCACCTTGCGTCGGCGATCTGTGGGACAAAAGGAGACACAATTTCCTCAGCCACAGCCATCGCACTAGACGACAGTCGCAGGGCCTATCCGATTTTCTGTGTGTGAGGTCTGCGGATTGGGTCATGCCTCTGGACTGAATCGTTCACCGAATAGCAGCGAGAAGTGGGTCATTGAGGCTGTCCAGTGCGGTGAGGCGTTCTTCCATTTCTTCACAATGTTACGAAGCGCGAGGTAGATCAACTTGCCCGCTGCTTCGTCGGTTGGAAAGTGACCTCGCGTCTTGATGATCTTTCTTATCTGCATGTGAACACTCTCTATCGCATTTGTGGTGTAGAGCCCGCGGCGGATCTCAGGAGGATATTGGAATACCGGCCTTACATGGTCCCAGTGCCTTCGCCAGAGAGCGACGATCGGTGGAAACCGTTTGCCCCACGTACTCGTTTCAAATGCCAACAGCTGAGCCTCTGCCGCTTCAAGCGTCGGTGCCTTGTAAATCGCCTTGAGCTCGCCCGCCACCTTCTTCCGATCCTGCCACGACACATAAGCCAGGCTCTGTCTCACCAGATGCACCACGCAGTGATGGATCTGCGCTTGAGGATAAACTGAATTGATCGCTTCTGGAAATCCTTTCAGCCCGTCGATCAACGCGATCAGGATGTCCTCCACGCCGCGGCTCTTTAGCTCGCTCATCACTCTCAGCCAGAACGATGCTCCTTCGGTCTGCTGAATCCAGAATCCCAGCACGTCCTTGGTGCCTTCTCTCGTTATTCCGAGCGCCAGATAAACCGCCTTGTTTCGCACAACGCCCTCGTCTCTGATCTTCACGCGCAAGGCGTCGAAGATCATGACCGGGTAAACGGGCTCAAGCGGCCGCTGCTGCCACTGAGAAACCTCATCCAGCACCTCGTCGGTGATCTGGCTTATTAAATCCGGTGAGATTGGCATCTGGTACTGCTCTTCGAGGAATCCTCTGATCTCCCGCACGGACACGCCTCGAGCATAGAGAGCAAGCACCTTGTCGTCGAATCCATCAAGCCGTCTCAGACTCTTTGGAATGAGTCGTGGCTCAAAGCTGCCCTCTCGGTCGCGAGGAATATCGAGCGGAAGGTTTCCGGTGTCGGTCTTTACCGTCTTCGGAGTGGACCCGTTGCGGTGATTGGGCTGGCCGTCCGGTTTCTCCTCACCACGCTCATATCCCAGATGATGCGTGAGCTCGGCCGAGAGCATCCGCTCTACAATTCGCTTCTTCAGCGCGTTGTAGACTCGCTCTCCATCTTCGCGCGACGTCGAGCCGCCGAGCATTTCATCGATCACCGCGTCGAGTGGTGACGGCTCTTTTCTTTTCCTGGGCTTCTTAACCGGCGGCGATTTCGGCACCCCGCCAGCTTGAGCTTTGTTCTTGGCAGTCTTTTCGGTCATACCACCCTCCTTCAGGGTTAAGATATGACCTCACACACAGAATTCCTGACAGGTCCCAGTCGCAGCAACTTTCTCAGTTCACCGTACCCCGTGTGCCGTTTGTGGGTGCGCTAGCCAGCAGTTCCGATTTGCTTCTCGGCCGCGGGATTGTTCGTCGCACTTTTCGTCGTACTTTCGCGCGGTTAGCGTCCTGCTCAGTACGTTTCGGTATGGCTCAGTAACGGAGCCCACGGCCCTTGCCCGAGCCCGTTTGCACTCAGGATCCAGTGGAGAAATTCGTGGGGGTTCGAAGTCCCCCCTTTCGCATGTGTTTCAGTAGTAACGACTTAG
>JANYKY010000364.1 GCA_025357975.1 Gemmatimonadaceae bacterium | reverse complement strand
GTCGATCTCGTGCGTAGTTCGCTGGAAAACCGTCCGGTTGGCGAGACGCAGCGTGTCGGAGACCTTGTCGTGGGCGTCCAGCGCTGTGAGATCGTTGAGGTCGGCGAGCTCATGCGAGATGAGATCGACGGCCATCTGGCTCGCCACCTCGCCGGCCGCGTGGCCGCCCATTCCATCGGCAACGATGAATAGGCCGCGAAACTCATTGGCGTCGGCATAGAGGTTGTCCTCGTTGCCCTTTCTGAGACGCCCTGTGTCGGTTCGTGCTGAGACAGCCAGATGCACTAAAGAGCGCTCCCCGTCGGTCGCGGGCAAGTAAAGGTCAAGGGAAAAATCTCTGAACTGGGTTCACGGAAGTACACAAAGTACGCCACAGTCCAGCCGGCCAGCAAGCACTAACCTGCGCGCAGTGCTCGACCGGACATGTCGCCGCTCTGCAGTCGCCAGAGCCTGTCATACAGGCCCGGCCTGCTGACGAGCGCTCCATGGGTCCCGCGCTCGACGACCTCGCCATGATGCAGCACGAGTATCTCATCCGCCGATACAACTGTCGAGAGGCGGTGAGCAATGGCGATAGTCGTGCGCCCTTCCATCAGGATCTCGAGCGCTCGCTGGATTTCGGCCTCGATCTCACTGTCTACGGCGCTCGTTGCCTCGTCGAGAATCAGCAGGGAGGCATCCGCGGCAATCGCTCGTGCGAACGATAAGAGCTGCCGCTCGCCGACGCTCAGCGAAGATCCTCTCTCACCCAGCTCATGCGAATACCCATTCGGCAGCCGGCGAATAATTCGATCCGCGCCAACCTTGGTCGCCGCGCTTATGACTTCATCATCCGGGATCGGATTCGACAGCCGAATATTTGTTGCGACGTCTCCCGCGAAAAGAAAAATGTCCTGCTGGACGTAAGCGATTAAGCCGCGCAGCTCCCCGGGAGCCATCTCACGGATGTCCACACCGTTCACAAGGATCCTGCCCCGCTGAGGATCGTAGAATCGCATGAGCAGATTCACGATCGTCGTCTTCCCTGCACCCGTATGTCCGACCAGGGCAAGCGTCTGGCCTGGTCTCGCAACAAACGAGACGCCCTTGAGCACCCATTCCGGCTCCTCGGGCTTCTCGGTCCCGACGCGCGCAACATGCCCGACGTCATACGCGAACCAAACGCCTTCGAACGCTACCTCGACGCTCGAGCGCGATCGCTTGCCTGCCAATCCTCCCGCACCGGCCGCTGAGGGCTCCGTATCGATCAGCGCGAAGACGCGCTCGGAGCTCGCCATCGCGCTCTGAACGATGTTGAACTTCTCCGCCAGATCCTGGAGAGGTTGATAGAAACGCCGGCCGAGCTGGAGAAATGCCGCGACTGTTCCAACGGTGAGCGTCTTGTTGCCAACAAAATGGGCGCTGATCACCAGTATGACCGCGATAGCGATGGAGGTCAGCAGCTCGATGATCGGAAAGTAAATCGCGTAAATGCGGATCGACTTTATGTGCGCATCCAGATGATCTTTATTGAGCGTTCGAAAACGCTCGGCCTCGGCGCTTTCTCGTCCAAAGAGCTGGACGATGCGCATTCCGGTCAATCGTTCCTGCAGGAAGGAGTTGATTCGCGCGAGACGAGTGCGGATGTCCCGATACGCCTCGCGCACGTTGGTCCGGAACCAGTGCGACACACCGGCGACGAGGGGTATCACCACGAGCGAGCCGATCGCGAGCCGCCAGTCCAGCACGAACATCGCGACGCCAATCGCGACCAGCGTGAAGAGGTCGCCCAAACCTGAGACGACCCCCGACGTAAACAACTCGTTCAACGTCTCGACGTCGGAAGTCACGCGCGTGATGAGGCGTCCCGCCGGATTTCGGTCGAAGAATGCAATCGACAGTCGCTGCAGATGGGAAAAGATCTCCATCCGGAGGTCTCGCATGACTCGCTGGCCGAGGAGACTGGTAAGCCACGTTTCACCGTAGGAACAGAAGAACTGGGCGATGAGTGCGGCAGCGTAAAGAACAGTCGAGCGAATGATCGCGGCCGAATCGTGGCGGGGCACCGCAACGTCGATTACGCGCTGAGTTAGAAGTGGCCCTGCGAGCTGAAGTGCCCCTTCGATGCACAGAAGCGCGAGGGAGGCGACCACCAGTGATTTGTATGGCCTTACATATATGAGGAGGCGGCGCATGAGCCCGGCGTCGTATGTCCGCGCGAGGGCGTCCTCTTCATGCAGCGTTGCGGCAGTCGTCATCGAGCGGTATGGTAGTGTCTGATGCGCCGCCGCGCCACGGGCTCGCCAACTGGTACGCAGGTTGCACTCCGTGGCTCGTCGGGCCTGAATCCAGCCTGCC
>JANYKY010000347.1 GCA_025357975.1 Gemmatimonadaceae bacterium | reverse complement strand
CGTCGAGGCCGAGCAGCACGTTGTCGACAAGTCGTTACCAGTTGACGTTGTCCGAATCGATTCGATCTACAACCCGGTGCGTCGGGCCAACTTTGCCGTCGCGGAAACCCGCGTCGGCCAGCGCACCGATTACGATCGCCTGACGCTTACCGTCGAGACCAACGGAACGATCTCGCCCGAGGAAGCGGTCAGCTATGCAGCCGCGCTCGCGCAAACCCATTTCCAGTATTTTGCAGGCTTCGGCTCGCACTCGTCGGCTCCGCTTTCCGCGGGTACCGACATGCAGGGTGGAGACGCTCAGCGACTTGCCGGCGATCTTCGCACCCCGATTGACGATTTCGAGCTCTCCGTGAGATCTGTCAACTCGCTCAAGAACTCAGGCATCCGCACCCTCGGCGATCTGGTCAAGATGACCGAGAGCCAGGTGCTGCAGGTCAAGAATTTCGGGAAGAAGTCGCTCAATGAGATCGTCGACCTTCTCGAGAAGCATAAGCTGAACTTTGGGATGAAGTTCGAGGAGACCCCGGACGGTGTTCGCATAACCGATCCCGGCACTCCGCCAAACCGTAACGTCGCAACGGCCGCGGCCGACGAAGACGAGGACTAAGGAGAGATGCGTCACCGCAAGAAAGGCCGTTCATTAAAGCGCACCGCAGAGCAGAAGCTTGCCCTCCTCCGAGGGCTGGCAATGGCTCTGATCGAGCGCGGCGCGATCGAGACGACTGAGGCGCGCGCGAAAGAGCTGCGCCCGTTCGTCGAGAGACTGATTACCAAAGCTCGCTCTGGGACCCTGCACGATCGCCGTCTTACCGGACGTCACGTGCAGGTTCGCGGACTGAATGACAAGCTGTTCAATGAAATCGGGCCGAAGTTCGCTTCGCGCGCCGGTGGATACACGCGCATCCTGAAGACCAGCCACCGCAAGGGTGATGGCGCAGAGATGGCCCGCATCGAGCTGGTGGACTGACATGGCACCGATCAATAGAAGCCGCTGCTACACCTGCGATAAAGGCGTCGCGTTCGGCAATAATGTTTCGCACGCGAACAACAAGACCCGACGCACCTGGAAGCCGAACCTTCAGGTGGCGCGCATCGTGATCGAAGGGAAGATCACGAAGGTCAAGGTTTGCACGCGCTGTCTTGCCGCTGGCAAGATCCAGCGTGCTCCGCGTGGAGTCTCTGCTGCGTAAATTGAATGTCATGTCGGACGATCTAAGGGGAGCCCGTCTGGGTCTCCCCTTTTTTTGGCTGGTCGAACTGTAGAAAAGCGATTTTACCGCCGAGAACGCCGAGAACGCCGAGAACGCCGAGATATAAAAAGGGAAGGACCATTCTGTAAGGTTTTCGTTTGTTTCTTTTTCTTTTTTTTATTTTTTCTGTTTTTTTATTTTTGTAGTTGTCGTTCTCGGTGCTCTCGGCGGCCTCGGCGGTTAAATGAGCCGCGTCAGCGATTTAATAATGAGTCTGAATGCCCAAGCGAACTGACCTAAAGAGAATTCTCCTGATCGGATCCGGCCCCATTATCATCGGACAAGGGGCCGAGTTCGACTATTCGGGAACGCAGGCAGCGAAGGCGCTCAAGGAAGAAGGCTATGAAGTCATTCTCGTCAACTCGAACCCCGCGACGATCATGACGGATCCCGAGTTCGCGGACCGCACATACATCGAGCCAGTCACTCCGGAATACGTCGAGCTCGTCATCGAGAAGGAGCGGCCTGATGCACTCCTGCCCACGATGGGCGGACAGACGGCCCTCAACGTCGCAATGAAGCTCCATGAGAACGGCGTGCTCGAGAAGTACGGCGTTCAGCTGATTGGCGCCGACTCGCGCGCCATCGCGATGGCGGAAGACCGCGGCCAGTTCGCCGACGCGATGCGACGCATCGGACTCGCTGTTCCACAGGGCGGGATCGCTACGACGTTCGACGAAGCCCTCGCTTTAATCGACCTGGTCGATTTTCCTGCCATCATACGCCCCGCATTCACACTTGGTGGAACCGGCGGTGGCATCGCGTACAATCGCGAAGAATACGAGTCGATCGTGCGCCGAGGGCTCGACCTGTCGCCGGTTAGCCAGGTGCTGATCGAGCGCAGCGTTATCGGCTGGAAAGAATTCGAGCTCGAAGTCATGAGGGACGGGGCTGACAACGTCGTGATCGTCTGCACGATCGAGAACATCGATCCGATGGGAGTGCATACGGGCGACTCGATCACCGTCGCGCCGTCCATGACTCTGACTGACCGCGAATATCAGACGATGCGTGACGCCGCGGTCGCGGTCATTCGCGAGATCGGTGTGGAGGCCGGCGGATGCAACATCCAGTTCGCGGTTAATCCGGCGAACGGCGAGATGCTTGTCATTGAAATGAATCCGCGCGTATCCCGGTCCTCCGCTCTTGCATCGAAGGCGACTGGATTTCCGATTGCACGCATCGGGACGAAGCTCGCAGTTGGATATCGCCTCGATGAAATCCCCAACGACATTACGAAGACCACTCCGGCTTCGTTCGAGCCGGTCCTGGATTACGTCGTCGTGAAGTGTCCTCGCTTCGCCTTCGAGAAGTTCACCGCGGCAAATCCCCAGCTCACGACTCAGATGAAATCTGTCGGTGAGTCGATGGCGATCGGGCGCACGTTCAAGGAAGCGTTGCAGAAAGGACTTCGCGCCCTCGAAATCGGACGGGCAGGATGGGCGGTGGGGCAACGACTAAGCGACGACAGGCTTCCTGACGATTCGCTCGAATCGCTTCGTGGAGCGCTGCGGCAGCCCACTCCGGAGCGAATCTTCCAGATCAAGCGTGGCCTCGAAGCGGGATTGACCGTGCGCGAGATCAACGAGCTGACTCACGTTGACCCGTGGTTTCTCGCGCAGATGGAAGAACTCGTCGCCGCCGAAAAAGATTTTGCGAAACTCGATGCAATCGAAGCCGATGACATGCGCCGGATGAAGCGCATGGGCTTCTCGGATCGCCAGCTTGCTGACATCCGCGGCGGCAGCGAGAATGACATGCGCGGGCTGCGGTGGAAGCTCGGAATTCGGCCCTCCTACAAGATGGTCGATACGTGCGCAGGCGAATTCCCGTCCGCTACGCCGTATCTCTACAGCAGCTATGACGAAGAGGACGAAGCGCCGCGGAGTGACAAGAAGTCGGTCATCATCCTCGGCAGCGGGCCAAATCGCATTGGGCAGGGCGTCGAATTTGACTATTGCTGCGTTCACGCGTCGCTCGCGCTGAGAGACCAGGGCTACGAGACGATCATGATCAACTCGAACCCCGAAACTGTCTCGACAGACTTCGACATCTCAGACAAGCTTTACTTCGAGCCGCTGACTCTCGAGCACGTTCTGGAAATCGTCGAGCGCGAAAAACCGTTGGGCGTCATAGTTCAGCTCGGCGGACAAACTCCTCTGAAGCTGACGCGCGGCCTCGAAGCCGCCGGTGTGACGATTCTCGGAACGTCGCCGGACTCGATCGACATGGCAGAAGATCGCCGGCGATTCGACGCTATCGCGCGCGAGCTTGGTGTGATGCAGCCGCCGAATGGCACAGCGACAAGCGTTGCTGAAGCCGTAGCGGTCGCCGAGGTGATCGGATATCCGGTGCTCGTGCGGCCGTCGTACGTGCTCGGCGGACGCGCAATGGAAATCGTATATGACGCGCATTCTCTCGAAGATTATTTCGAGCGCGCGGCGCGTGTTTCGGAAGATCGTCCTGTCCTGATCGACAGATTTCTCGAGGACGCCTACGAAGCGGACGTAGATGCGATCGCTGATGGCCAGGATGTCGTCATCGGCGGAATCATGCAGCACATCGAAGACGCTGGCATTCATTCCGGCGACTCAGCGTGCGTCCTGCCGCCTTACCTGATTGGAGAGCCCGACCTTTCCATCATGCGCGCTCACACGGTGTCATTCGCGAAAGCCCTTGGCGTCGTCGGCCTGATCAACGTCCAGTACGCGGTCAAGGGCGGCCAGGTCTACGTACTCGAAGTAAATCCGAGAGGCAGCCGCACGGTGCCTTTCGTATCCAAGGCAATCGGAGTCTCGCTCGCGGCACTCGCTGCGAGAGTGATGCTCGGCGAAAAACTCGCGGATATCGGATTTACCGAGGAGATCGTACCGGAGTACGTCTCGGTCAAGGAAGCCGTATTCCCATTCACGAAGTTTCGTGAGTTCGATCCGATCCTCGGGCCGGAAATGCGATCGACAGGCGAAGTGATGGGTGTGGCCGAGTCGTTCGGGACGGCCTTCGCGAAGGCGCAACTGGCGGCGGACAATAAGCTTCCCGAGAAAGGAACCATTCTTCTCACCGTCAACGACTTCGACAAGACGGCTGTCACTCCGATCGCGCGTCGGTTTCACGAGATGGGATTCAAGCTCGTTGCGACAGAAGGAACGGCGAGGCACCTGCGTGGGCGGGGCATTCCTGTGTCGAGGGTGTTCAAGGTGCACGAGGGACGCCCGCACGGTATCGATATGATCGTGAATGGCGATGTGCAGATGCTGATCAACACTCCATTCGGCAAACACGCGCTTCAGGATGACTATACGCTTAGGCAGGCCGCCATTGCACATGGCATTGCCTACACAACGACGCTGTCGGCGGCGAATGCCGCGTGCGACGCTATTCTGTCCCTTCGCTCCCGCGCGCCCTCGGTGCGCTCGATTCAGGAGTGGCATGCAGAACTTCGCAGCGGTGCAACCGCATGAGCGACTCTGCGACTTTCATCCACGAGTCAGCATACGTCGATGCCGGAGCGCAAATCGGCGAGGGCACGAAGATCTGGCATTTCAGTCACGTAAATGCCGGTGCGGTCATCGGGGGAAAGTGTTCGCTCGGACAGAACGTCGTGGTGATGAACGACGTGAAGATCGGCAACAATGTGAAGATTCAGAACAACGTCTCCGTCTATGACGCAGTCGAGCTGGAGGACGACGTGTTTTGCGGCCCTTCGATGGTTTTCACGAACGTCATCAATCCACGAAGCCACGTTCCCCGAAAAACGGAATATCGAAAGACGCTTGTGAAAAAAGGTGCATCCATCGGCGCCAATGCGACAATCGTCTGCGGCGTAACGCTTGGGGAATATGCTTTTGTGGGTGCAGGTAGCGTCGTGACGAGGGATGTACCGGCGTATGCTCTCGTCGCCGGCGTGCCGGCCCGCCGAATCGGATGGATGTGTCAATGCGGGGACCGGCTGCCAGATGCTGGTAGCGGAAGATGCGCGGCATGCGGCACCGAGTACGAGGCGCGCGGAGAGACGATCGAGCGAGTGTCGAAGTGACTGGTCCCGAAATGCAGCATTTCCGGGTCGCACTCGTTGGATGCGGTCGAATCAGTCTGAATCACGTTCAGGCCATTGGGCGGATCGACGGGCTTTCCCTTGTGGCGTGCTGCGACAGCGATCCAGCTCGCGCGAAGTCGGTTGCGGAGCCGCTTGGGATTCCCTGGTTCACATCGTACGAGAAGATGCTTGCGGATGTTGAGTGCGATGTCGTGGCGATTGCGACGCCATCGGGATTACACCCGGCGCAGGGAGTAATCGCGGCGAGAGCGGGCAAGCATGTCGTTACGGAAAAGCCGATGGCGATTTCGCTGAAGGCCGCCGATGAGCTGCTACATGCCTGTGACGATGCGCATGTACAGCTATTCGTCGTGAAGCAGAACCGGCTTAACGAGCCGGTCAGAATGCTGAAGCGCGCGGTTGACCGTGGCCGATTTGGCCGTCTGTACATGGCCAACTGCACCGTAAGATGGGCTCGCCCGCAGGAATACTACGATCAGGCTCCGTGGCGTGGCACCTGGGAGTTCGACGGTGGCGCTTTCATGAACCAGGCGTCGCACTACGTGGACCTGATTCAGTGGGTCGTCGGCCCGGTCGACAGGGTCATGGCCAAGACAGCGACACTCGCGCGAAAGATCGAGACCGAAGATTCTGGAGTTGCGATTCTCAAGTTTCGCTCCGGGGCGCTTGGCGTAATTGAAGTGACTATGCTTGCGTATCCCCGAAACATGGAAGGCTCGATCACGCTGCTCGGCGAAACCGGATCGGTAAAGATTGGTGGCACGGCCGTCAACAAGGTCGAGTACTGGCAGTTCGCTGATGCGGATTCCGACGATGAGAAGGCCCGCGCGTTCGACAGCAATCCGCCGAATGTCTATGGGCACGGGCACGAGGGATACTATAGAAACGTCCTTGCGGTGCTCCGTGGCGACGCGACGGCGGATACGGATGGCCGAGCGGGGAGGAAATCGCTCGAGCTGATCCTCGGAATTTATGAATCCGCGAAAACAGGATGCGAGGTCCCGCTCCCGCTGAAGGCGTGAAAAGGGCATCTTTACAGGCTATGCATTTCCTGAAATAATGGCTGTTCCTCTCCTCGATCTACGCGCTCAGCACGCTGGCATTCGCGACGAAGTAGTTGGCGAAATGATGCGTGTTGTGGACGATCAGGCCTTCATTCTTGGCGCTCCTGTCGAGCGACTGGAAAATGCCATCGCGGAGCTGTCGCAAACCAGATTTGCGATCGGCTGCGCCAATGGGACTGACGCGATCCTGCTTGCCCTTCGTGCGTTTGACGTAAAGGCCGGCGATGAAGTCGTGACCAGTCCCTTTACTTTCTTCGCGACCGCCGGAGCCATACACAACGTTGGCGCTCGCCCTGTTTTCGCCGATATCGATCCCGATACGTTCAACATTCTGCCGCAAGCCGCGGCCGCTGCGGTAACCGCAAAGACGATTGCCGTCATGCCCGTCGATCTGTTCGGCCAGATCGCGGCCGTCGATACCATTCGTGCCGCTATCCCGGATTTGCCGATAATCGAGGATGCCGCCCAGACCATCGGAGCTTCGCGAACGATCGGCGGAAAGAAGACGATGGCCGGTGAAACCGCGACGATCGGCACGTTCAGCTTTTTTCCTTCGAAGAATCTCGGTGGCTACGGCGACGGCGGGATGATGGTCACTCAGGATGAGGGGATCGCAACAAGGTTGCGCCGACTTCGGGTTCATGGCGGAATGAAGACGTACTACCATGAGGAAGTCGGATACAACAGCCGTCTCGATGCTCTCCAGGCCGCCGTGCTACTTGCGAAGCTTCCACATCTCGAATCGTGGAGCGCTGCTCGCAGGAAAAACGCAGAGTACTACAACGCGGCGTTTGCAGATTCGAGCGATGTTCGCATTCCGTTCATCGATCCCGCGAACGTATCGATCTACAACCAGTACACATTGCGTGTTACGCGCCGCGATGAACTGCAACAGCACCTGAAAAGCAGGGGCATTGGAAACTCCGTTTATTACCCGCTGCCACTGCATCTTCAGCCGTGCTTTGCATACCTCGGCTACTCCGAGGGAGCATTCCCCGAGAGCGAAAAGGCGGCGCTCGAAGTCCTATCCCTTCCCGTTTATCCCGAGTTGCAGCAGTCGCAGCTCGATGAAGTCATTGAGGCCGTGAAAGAATTTTATGGAAACTGATAAAACCGCTGGGAGCATGAAAGACCAGCTGTTGTCCAGACTCAAAAACCGCGACGCTTGTATCGGTGTCGTCGGGCTCGGTTATGTCGGCCTTCCGCTCGCACTCGAATTCGCAAAGGTCGGGTTCCGGGTCATCGGCTACGACGTGAGCGAGCGCGTGGTCAAAGCCTTGATGGCCGGCAAATCACATATTCAGGATGTGTCGAGCACTGAGCTCGCGGAGCTTGTGAAGTCCGGCAAGTTCGTGGCGACGGCTGATGAGTCGAGGCTGCAGGAGATGGACGCGATCTCGATCGCCGTTCCGACTCCGCTCGCGAAGACTCGCGACCCCGACATGTCCTACGTGCTCGCCGCGGCCGATGCGATCGCTCGAAATTGTCACGCCGGGCTTTTGATCGTGCTCGAGAGCACGACATATCCAGGGACGACGCGCGAGTTGATGCAACCCAAACTCGAAGCGGCGGGACTTATAGTGGGCGAGGACGTGTTTCTCGCATTCAGCCCCGAGCGAGTCGATCCTGGCAACCCCATATGGAACACCAAGAACACGCCTAAAGTCGTCGGCGGCATTACGCCCGCTTGCACCGAGGTTGCCTCGGCTCTTTACGCGTCATGCCTCGAGACCATCGTACCGGTGTCCAGCACCGAAACGGCAGAGCTCGTCAAACTGCTCGAGAACACGTTCCGCTCAGTGAACATCGGGCTTATGAACGAGATGCAGATTGTTTGCGACAAGTTGGGCGTCAACGTCTGGGAAGTCATCGATGCTGCCGCGACCAAGCCTTTCGGGTTCATGAAATTCACACCCGGCCCCGGAATTGGCGGGCATTGCATTCCACTCGATCCGCATTACCTCGCGTGGAAGATGCGAACGCTGAATTACAAGACGCGTTTTATCGATCTCGCGAGCGAAATCAATAGCGAGATGCCCGCACTGGTTGTGGAACGTGTTCTCGAGCAGTTTGACGAGCTCTGC
>JANYKY010000346.1 GCA_025357975.1 Gemmatimonadaceae bacterium | reverse complement strand
GTGACATTCGCGCCGAGGGCAAGCTGTCCGAACTCGGTCGATGCGCCGTCAGCGAGCACATCACCGGCCGTTACTTTCTGGCCGCGCGCAACGATTGGACGCTGGTTAATCGCGGTATCCTGATTTGTTCGCCAGTATTTCTTGATCTTGTAACGATCATGCTGCGTCAGGCGCGAGAGAGGACGATCTCCCGCGTTCTTGCTCTTGCCTTCCCCGCCTGCACCAGTGCCGGTGTCGACGATAATCTCATCTGCAGTCACGCTCGTGACGGTTCCTGCTCTCTGCGCGACGATGATAGCGCCCGAATCGCGTGCGACCTTCCATTCGAGCCCGGTGCCGACCAGCGGCGTGCGCGGATTGAGAAGCGGAACTGCCTGACGCTGCATGTTCGATCCCATGAGCGCACGATTGGCGTCATCGTGCTCGAGGAACGGGATAAGCGCAGCGGCAATCGATACGAGCTGTTCCGGAGCCACATCCATATAGTCGATGCGGTCGGGATTGGTGAGCGGAACGTCTCCGCGCTGGCGGCAGAGCACCAGCTCGTCGACGAATGACCCATCTTCATTCAACCGCGCATTAGCCTGCGCAATGATTACGTCTTCTTCCTTGTTTGCATCGAGCCACACGATGTTTTCGGTGACCTTGCCATCTTTCACGACACGATACGGGGTCTCGATGAATCCGAGATCATTCACCTGCGCAAAGCACGCCAGAGACGTGATGAGTCCGATGTTCGGACCTTCAGGCGTCTCGATCGGACACATGCGTCCGTACTGCGAATAGTGCACGTCACGGACTTCGAAGCCGGCGCGCTCACGCGTCAGTCCACCGGGTCCGAGCGCCGACAGACGACGCTTGTGCGTCAGCTCGGCGAGCGGATTTGTCTGATCCATGAACTGCGAAAGCTGTGACGATCCGAAGAACGCCTGAATGACGGCGCTCACCGTTCTCGCGTTGACGAGATCGTCGAGCGAGATCTTCTCGGGGTCGGTGTTGATCGACATGCGCTCCTTCACCAGGCGCGCCATGCGTGAGAGACCAACGGAGAACTGATTTGCGATCAGCTCGCCGACAGAACGAATTCTGCGGTTGCCGAGGTGATCGATGTCGTCCGTGTATCCGCGACCTTCATGAAGTTCCATGAGGTAGCGGATGATCGCGACGAAATCTTCCTTCGTGAGAACCGTCTCGCTTGCGGGACGGTTTGTGAGAAGGCGCTGATTGATCTTGTAGCGTCCAACGCGGCCGAGGTCATAGCGCTTTGGCGAGAAGAACAGGCGCTCGAGCGCCTGCTTCGCGGTTTCGCGATTCGGTGCGTCACCTGGACGAAGCAGCGAATAGATCTGGCGCAGCGCTTCTTCTTCGGCGTGCGTCGGATCTTTCTCGAGCGTCTTCTTGATGAGCGGCGATTCGGCGCGACCTGACGTGACGAACACCTGCACCTTGTTGATCTCTGCCTTGCGCAACTTCTTGATCGTCGAGTCGTTCAGCGCCTGATCCTTCTCGGCGATGACTTCACCCGTCTCGAGATTTACGGCATCGATTGCGAGAACACGGCGCTGTGGTCGCTCGCCTCGTTCGATCGCATCCATCTCATCGCGAATGTCGATGGTCGTGTATGACGCGAAGACCTTGACCTTGTCGATTCCGAGCCGGCGAAGACGATTGAAGACTTCTTCGGTTAGCTCGTCGCCTTCGGAAACGAGCAGCTCCGACTGGTCGCGCTCGAGCTGAGTGCGCGCCTTTTTGGTCTTGAGCTTCGGCGCATCCGGATCGACTGCTTCACCGGCAAGCGTGATGTTCTCAGCGATGATTGCGCCGAGGACTTCGCGCTGGTCAACGCGATTCTCACGCTTCTTTACAAGGTCGAGCTCTCGCTCGCCGAAGAAGAGGCGAAGAATGGAAGAATTCGTTCCGTAACCGAACGCGCGGAGAAGCGCGGTGGCGGGAAATTTCTTCTTCTTGTCGATATGGACGTAGATGACGTCATGAATGTCAACCGTGAACTCCACCCATGATCCGCGGAACGGGATGATGCGCGCCGAGATGAGGCGCTGTCCGTTGGGATGTGTCGATTCTTCGAACACGACACCGGGTGACCGATGCAGCTGGCTGACGATGACGCGCTCGGCGCCATTGATGAC
>JANYKY010000336.1 GCA_025357975.1 Gemmatimonadaceae bacterium | reverse complement strand
GAGGACACAACCAATCTGCCGGTCGGATATGAGAGTATCTCCCTCACTGCGCTCATGCTCGCAGTCTACTGAGCCGGCTGAACGGTGCGCTTTCTTCCAGAAAGCTTCGCGTTCAAAGCGCGCCGTCTCCTCGCTGCTCCGCACGCTTGCACGGGAGACACTCTCACACCCTCCCACACGCATGCTTCGGCAATTGGGGGTTTATATCGGCAGTATCGACTCGACGCGTGGGTATCCTCGGCAGAATCGAACATTCTCGGCCGCCGTGGAGACGTTCAACGAGGGTGGCGTCCCGCCGGCAAACCTTTTGTCGTTGTCGGGTGAGTCAGCCGGTGCTCAGGCGATAACCCGTTTTTCGCACAGTCAGGATGTGACGGGGAGCAGCCGGATCCCTCTCGAGTTTGCGGCGAAGTTCCCCCACGTGCGTATCCACCGTCCGGCTCACCACGCCCGACCCGTATCCCCAGACCTCCGTGAGAAGATCCAGTCTCGTAACCACATTTCCGCGCTTGCGAACGAGGGCCATTAGCAGCTCGTACTCCTTCGGTCGTAGCGTCACCGGAAGTCCGTCCAGCAATACGTCATGCGTCCCCCTGACGATCTCGACGTTCCCGAAGCGGAATATTCCCGCGTCTTCCGTTTTCGATTTACCCGCTCGCCTGAGAAGCGCATGCACACGTCCAATCAGCTCCAGCAGACCGAACGGCTTCGTCACGTAATCGTCGGCACCATTGCGGAAGCCGCGGACCTTGTCGTGCTCCTTTGAGCGGGCAGTGAGAATGAGTACAGGGACCTCGTTGCCTTCATCTCGCAGGGCGGACAGCACGCGGTACCCGTCCAGCGAAGGGAGCATGAGGTCGAGAATAATCAACGCGGGCTCGAGCTCCCTGGCCTTCCTTAGCCCTTCCAGACCATCACCGGCGATCGCCGCATCGAAGCCTTCGATCTCCAGATTGTTCGCGAGCCCGCGAGCGAGATCCTCGTTGTCCTCGATGATCAGAAGTTGCGTCATGTGAGATTGCCTGCAGCGAATGGGTCCTCGACCTCCGACTTGCCGATCGCCGAGTGCTCGGCCGACTCATGCTTGCCGAGGGCTTCGGGAAGCTCTACGAGGAATCTCGCGCCCCTCCCGCCAACGCCCGACTCGACCCACGCGCGCCCGTTATGACGCTCAGCCAGATCCCGCACTACAGCCAGTCCCAATCCACATCCGGTGCCCGTTGGCGCTTCACCGTTCGTGCCTCGCACGAATGGAATCCAGATTTGCTCACTCGCATGCCCGCTGATGCCTGGACCTTCATCCGTAACCGCCAATCTCAGCGTTTGTCGCGCAATCCGTTGCTCAGGCGCAAGGATAACGCGGCTCGGCACGACAACGCTGTGAGCGGTTGTCAAGTCGACGATCACCCGTTGACCGGCAGGCCCATACTTCACTGCGTTATCGAGCAGATTGATCAGAATCTGCCTGAATGCCTCTGCATCGACGAACGCCGCTGCACGTGGATCGAGACGCTGCGATATCGAAACGTTGCGAGCGCTCGCAAGTGGGGCGAAACCCGCAATCGTGTCACTTATTATCGGCGCCAGCCTCACGTGTTCGGGAGAAAGCGACACAACGGGTCTCTCTGCCCTGGAAAAAGCGAGCGTGTTATCGACAAGGTGCATCAAGCGGCGCGCTTCGCGTACAATGATGCCGGCCGCGCTTCGGCGCTCTGCTTCCGAGCGAGTTCTTCCGAGCGTCAGCGTTTCGCCGAACAAGAGAATCTGCGCCAGTGGCGTTCTCAGCTCATGGGATACGCTCGCACTGAATTCGAGGCGCAGGCGCGCGAGCTCGTGTTCGCGTTGAAGATTGCGGACGATAATCACGGTCAGAAGGCCGGTGAGCAGGAGCAGTCCGACCCATACCGGCATTCTCGAACCGGGTACCACCGCGCTTTGCAGTCGCGCCGTGGCGTCTGGCCGTAACGCGACCCGAACTTTCATTTCTCCTGAAAACGCCGCGAGTGACGCGGTGTCCGATCGAAGATCAGATTCCCAGCTGGTTGACCGGTAAATCTCCTCGCCACCGGGAGTGGATACCGAAGCGGCAAGGAGCGAATCACTCGGCAGTCCGCGCGTGATCGCCAGCGGAAGCAGCTTTGGATACTTCAGCAGATGAGTGAACAATACGCCCGCGAATTCATTGGCAGAGCTGACAAATCCCAGCGCGCCGATCACCTGGTTCGATCCGTTTCGTTGAGGTGCAAAGCCAATCGCTTCCGTTGAGTCTCCTCGTCGCACGAACGCGACGGCGAACCCACCTGGCTTCACCGCGAGATCGCGCAAAGCATTTCTGAGCCACTCGAGGTCAGGCGAGGTAACTCGTGTCACCTGTGGAGTTGCAAAAGTGCCGACTTTCGCAGCCGCCCAGCCAGGTTCTGCAGAATTGTCGGCCTTCACGAGTGCCGGCGCGGCAATGACAGAACCACTGCGGGCGTCGAAGCGAAAGTAGTAGTCGACCGGAACGTTCATCGCGCAATCGCACTCGTCGAGATAGCGCGCTCCCGCGACGAGAGTTTCGATGCTGGCAATCGAATCGCGCTGGCTCAAACGATTTCCGACAAGGCCCCTGAACAGCGTGGACAAGCTCGCGGCCAGCGCTTCGTCGCCAGCACGCGCGGTACTCCACGATGCATAAGCGGCATAATCCTGCAAACCACGCTCGGCGATCTCTCGTCGCGAGCGGCCCGTCGTCCACGCTTCGTAGACGAGGAATCCCGCGATGGAAAACACCACCACGAGGAGTCCGACGAGCGCGGGCATTCCAGTTTTTCGCGGCGTGCGGCTCATATCCGAAAATTACTCGGCAGTCGAGGCCGCCGGGTATCCGCTTCTGGCTGTGGCTGTCAGAGAACGGTCAGGCGAAAACCAGTCCGCCTGGTCGGACGTGAGAGGATCTCCCCTGCCGCGCTTATGCTCGCAGTCTACGGAGCCCGACTGAACACTGCGCTTTCTTCCATAAAGCTCGTGTTCAAAACGCGCCGGTCTCCTCGCTGCTCCGCACGCTTGCCGAGGAGACCCTCTCACATCCTCCCCATACCGTCTCTCAAATGCGTTGGCCCCTGATGCCGAAAGGAGAGCCGTTGCGGCGATGGGCGCGGGCATCCGCGCACGTTGGTCGACTTGCGCAATCCAGCGACCTGTCAATCCGAATGGTCGCCGCCCGCACAACTTTTCGGTTGTTAGTTATCTCGAAGGGAAGAGCCGGTTGGAGGGAGGAGTTGGGGTGTCTCTGGAAGCAACGTGCGCAGCAGCGAGGAGACCGCGCGCTTTGAACACGAGCTTTCTGGAAGAAAGCGAGCCGTTCAGCGGGCTCCGTAGACTGCGAGCATGAGTTGCTTCCA
>JANYKY010000325.1 GCA_025357975.1 Gemmatimonadaceae bacterium | reverse complement strand
CTTCGAACACGACACCGGGTGACCGATGCAGCTGGCTGACGATGACGCGCTCGGCGCCATTGATGACGAACGTTCCGAGTGGTGTGAGCAGCGGAAGCTCACCGAGATAGACTTCCTTCTCGATGATGTTTTTCGGGCGCTTGCCCGCCTCGGTCTCCTCGAAGATGACTAGCTGCAACGTCGCTTTGAGCGGCGCCGAGTAGGTCATGTCGCGCTCGATGCACTCGGCGACTGAGTATTTGGGATCTCCGAGCGTATAGCTTTTGAATTCCAGCGAGAAATTCTCGTGGACGTCAGTTATCGGGAAGAGATCCTTGAAGACGCGCTCGAGCCCGATGTCCTCTCTGTCATGGAGAGTTGCATCCAGTTGCAGCAGCGATTCGAACGCGCGCGTCTGGATGTCGAGCAAATGGGGCATATGCATGCCCTTGTCGAGCTTGGCGAATGAAATTTCCTTCATCAATTCTGGCATTTATCACCTACGGCACAGGCGCAAACAGCCCCAGCCCGGAAGGACGCGAAATTTTCGCGAGACCAGGTTGGAGCGAACGGTAGAACTTCAGTTGTGGTGCGACGGGACTTCTGGGACATGGCGTCGAAGTGAAAGTGAGGGTTGGGTTCGCTCAGTCCCGGTTGCCCTGGCCGGACGATTTCTCGTCCGGCCAAAAGCGATTCCGGGCCGGTGATCCCGCGCCCTTACTTCACTTCGACTTCGGCACCCTGCTCTTCGAGCTTTGCCTTCATTGCGGCGGCTTCGTCTTTCGTGACGCCGGTCTTGACGGCGCTTGGGGCGCTATCGACAAGGTCCTTTGCTTCCTTCAATCCGAGGCCGGTCAGCTCGCGAACGACCTTGATGACCTGGATCTTCTTTGCGCCAGCTGCCTTGAGCCTGACTTCGAACTCTGTCTGCTCTTCGACTGCGGCGGCGGGTGCTGCACCAGCTCCGCCAGCGGCGGGGGCGGCCGGAGCTGCGGCCGAGATGGTGACGTTGAACTTCGTCTTGAAAGCTTCGATCAGCTCGGCGAGGTCGAACACCGACATATTGCCGATGGCTTCGAGAATCTCTTCCTTGCTCATGGTTGCGTTAGCCATTGTAGTATTTCTCCGGAGTAAATTAGGCGCCTTCGCGCTGTGACTTGAGCGCGTCGAGCGCGCCTGCAAACATGTAAAGAATACCGTTGAGCGCGCCTGCGAAGGCCGCCATCGGGGACTGCAGACCAGCACCGAGATCCGCGAGCATCTGCTCACGGGACGGCAATGACGCGAGCTGCTTCACCTGCGCTGCGTCCACCGACTTTCCCTCGAGCATTCCACCCTTTACTGCAGGTCTCTGCTCGTTTTCCCTCGCGAAATCCGTAAGGACCTTGGCGGCCGCCACCGGATCTTTTCCGAACACCAGACCTGTCGGCCCTTTGAGCCGCTCGCCGACGAGTCCGCTTTCGTTGACCGCGCGAAGCGCCAACGTATTCTTGATCACGACGTAGTCGATGCCTGCCCTCTTGAGGCGGCGGCGAAGCTCCGTCATGCGCTTCACATTGAGACCGGTGAAGTCGGTGTAGTACAGCGACTTCGATCCCTGGAGCTTGTCCTTCAGCTCACTTACCAGCTGCTCCTTCTCGGGTCTTTTCATTCTGGCTTACCGGTAAGGAGTAGTGTCGATACTTACGCCCGGGCCCATGGTGCTCGAGATAGCCACCGTCCGGACGTACACGCCCTTTGCCGCTGCCGGCTTGGCGCGAACGATCTGATCCATGAACGCTGCGAAATTCGTTTCCAGTGCTTCAGATGGAAACGAAACTTTGCCGATGGCCGCGTGCACGTTGCCGCTCTTGTCGACGCGGAATTCAATTTTTCCTGCTTTCACTTCGCGCACGGCGCGGGCGACGTCGAACGTCACTGTGCCTGCTTTCGGATTCGGCATGAGACCACGTGGTCCGAGAATGCGTCCAAGTGCGCCGAGCTGACCCATCTGGTCGGGCGTGGCGATCAGAACGTCAAAGTCGAGCCAGTTTTCCTTGATCTTCGCGATGTACTCAGTACCGACAAAGTCAGCGCCTGCGGTCTCGGCTTCGCGCGCCTTTTCGCCGGCTGCGATGACGAGCACGCGCACTGTTTTACCTGTACCAGCGGGGAGCACGACTGTTCCACGAACGACCTGATCGGCGTGTCTCGGATCTACTCCGAGGCGAACGGCGACTTCGACGGTCTCGTCGAACTTCGCGAACGCCGCAGACTTGACGAGATCGATCGCTACTTTCGCCTGATAGCGAGTAGCGATGTCACGCTTGGTTGCGGCTTCTGTGTATTTCTTTCCGTGACCTTGCATCAACCCTTCACCTCGACACCCATCGAGCGTGCAGCGCCGGCGATCATCGCCATTGCCGACTCGATAGAATCGCAGTTCAGGTCGGGCAGCTTGATCTCGGCGATTTTTCTTACCTGTGCCTGGGTGACAGATCCAACTTTTGTG
>JANYKY010000305.1 GCA_025357975.1 Gemmatimonadaceae bacterium | reverse complement strand
CCGAAGTGAATGTTGAGTTCACGTCCGCGTGTCGGCGAATCCCCCTTCGCCATGTACTGACGGATTATCTCGAGCGGAAGCGCACCCTGGACCAGCATCGACCCAAGGTTCCGAATAAGCGGAGAAAGAATGTCTCCTTTGGATCGATCGAGGGCGTAAGCGCTTCCAACGGCATCCGCTTCCTGTCCGAGCGAGCGAAACAATCCCCCGACGACTTTTGTCTGCCGATACAGATTGACGAGACGCTCTTCGAGCGAGCGAGTCAGCCGCATGTAGTAGTAGAGCTCCAGCATTTGCTCGCGAGAAAGCTCTTTTTCCTCAGCTACGAAGCTCTTCGGCTCTGAAGACGATTTGCTGCCTGCGGTTGTTGCGTGTTTCATTTCAGGAAGAAGCCGGCGCGTATCCGCCGGACGCAATGTTGTTGATGAAAGCGAGGTGCGCATCGGCGACGGCACTCCAGCTGAAGCGCCGCGCAGATTCGCGAGCGGTTATCGAAAGCGTCGATCTGCCGTAGGGATCGTCGAGCAGTTTAGTCGTTGCTGCAGCGAGTGCGGCAGGATCATCCGGTGGCACAAGGACACCCCCACGAGGCGCATCGACAACTTCGGGGAGCGATCCAACCGAGGCGGCGATCAGAGGTACTCCTGCCGCCATCGCTTCAGCCGCAGCAAGCCCGAACCCTTCGAAACGCGATGGCATGAGCTGCACTGCAGCCTCCGCCAGCAACTCGTTTCGCTGCTCGTCGGAAACGGCACCGAGGAGGACGATATTTTTTTCGATCCCGAGCTGTTTCGCCATTTCGGCAACACGCCCGGCATCTTTGCCGCGGCCGGCGACACGCAACTCTATGTCGGGACGCTCGCGAGCGATAATAGCGATTGCTTCGAGCAGTGTATCCAGACCCTTGTGAAACACGTCGAGCCGTCCGAAGTAAAGCAGAAATTTCCCGGGCCGCCGTCTTAATTCGAAAAGTTCTTCCGGCACGCCCGCGCTCACCATGTCGATTGGCATTCCCGGGGCAATTCTCTCGATGGTCTCGCGCGATGCAAGCGACGTGGCGCTCGCGCGTTGAGCGCGACGCATCATGTTGCGCTCCACGGTCCCCAGTGCCGATGACAAAACTGATCCCCATCGATGCCGCGCGGTTGGCTGGCTCACGTGATGGACGGTGACGCCGGTCGGGCGACCCCTCGGCAGGAAGACAGGGCTGTAGCCAGAGAAGTCGAAAATCGCGGCGTCATAACCGGATGTTCGAAGAAGCCGGTTCACCTGCCGTCCCCAACTCAGCCGGCTCCACGCATACGGGCCTCGACTCCCAACCCGCCGATAGCGAACGCCTTCCACAACTTCGTCTTTCCCGCCGGGAAAATTTCCGGTGACGACCGTCACATCAACCCGGCCGACAAGACGCTTGTAGAGCTCGCGCACCCGGACCGCACCGCCTCCACCTACCCACGGATTTTTCGGATCATCGTAAATGATGTGCAGCACCCTCGGAATCAACTACGGGGCCTTGGCGATAATGAAATTCGACCCGACGCTGACGTCCCAAACCCAGCGCATCACGGGATTTTCGAAGGGCCACCGCTTCGACGTGATGTACGACGCCATCTTTCGCTTGAATCCCGGCTTCACCTCATCCGGGCGCGAAACGCGATCGCGCAGATAGTTGATCCACAGCTCGCGCGGCGGAACCGTCACGCGGAACCCGGCCGCCTTCAACAGAGAAAGAAGCTTTGGACGCGGAGGAATTTTTCCGACGTCGTACGTTCCCTTTCCACCGCCACGAATCTGCTCGAAGTACCAGATCTGCATCGCCCGCGGCATCAACACGAGTCCCGCCAGATCATAATGCGGATCGTTCCAGAGACTGTAGATCGAAAGCGGCTTTGGCGTGACGAGATAGAGAAGTCCACCGGACTTCAGTACTCGTCGCACTTCCTGCAGGCTCTTCGCCCGATCCGTGACGTGCTCGAGCACGTTGTCGAGCATTACGAGATCAAAGCTTGAATCAGCAAAAGGAATTGCTTCAGCAGTTCCCTTTTTCAGGTCGATGTCCACTCCGTGATCCTCAGCGCGAATTTTTCCGCGCTCGAGACTCAGGTCGAACGTCTCGATACCGGCGCATTTCGCGCCTTTCTCCGCGAATGCTATGATCGCGCCTGCGTCGCCGCATCCGACGTCCAGCACCGACGCTCCCGCGACTTTGAATTCCGGCGCATAGCGGCCGAGAGTTTTCATGATGAGATAGCCACGCGGGTACTCACCGACGTACAGCTTCTTCCACGTATCGAAGTTTTTGGAGTTCCACCATGTTGACCGCGCCGACTCGAGTGTAGCGAGGTAGCGCTCTTCGCCGACGGACACGGCTCAGTAGGAGGCTTCGAGTTTGTGCGCGGGGTCCGTCTTTCTGTGAATCTCGACAAAGAACCGCTTCGCATTGCGGTCGAGCCGGCTTTCTCCCATCTGGTCGGTGTTCACTTCGACGAAAGTGTAATGGCCACCTTCTTTTTTCACCGAGAGCTGGAGTGTGCCGAGCAATCCGGAGAATTTCCGGGTCCTGGCTGTGTGTGCAGAGCGCTCGAGCGGCAACGTCGGAAAGAATTCATCCGCGACCTTGAGCACATCCACGGGTGTCATCTGGGTACGAAAAAAATGCCGCATGGTCTAGTTTTGCCCTGATGCGTTGTTGACCGTCTGCACCCAGTCGACCCGCTCGAGCCGCGCGGTCGAATCGCGCCGAAACTGGATCGCGATCGCCCAGTCGCCTGTCGTCGGGTAGAAAAGATGGCCGTAGTACGTGCCGACTTCTTTTCCTTTCGCGAGCCCATCATTGGTATTCGCGCCGTCCTTGCTCGTCGCAAAAATGCGTCCCTGCCCTGTCTCGATCGGCTCGCCTGTCTTCTTGTCCTGTACTACGATTTTATAAACCGCGTCTTCGATTGCGCGGGGTGGAGTCGGATCGACCGTTATCCGAAACGCAAAATTGTCGGACCACTGGCGATTGTCGAGCAGGCGCGGATTCGAACCGCACGCGATGATAAAAACGAGCGCCGCGCTAACGGCGGCAACACGTTTCTTCACGCGTAATACTCGAGGCCCAGATGCGTGATCTGATCTTCGCCCATCAGATATCGCAGCGTGTTCTTGAGCTTCGTCTGCTGGATGAAAAGATCGTGTTCCGGCTGCAGTCCCGGGGCGGCCATCGGGCTCTTGTAGTAGAACGAGAGCCACTCCTGAATGCCCTTCATTCCGGCGCGATGCGCGAAATCTGAAAATAGAGCGAGGTCGAGCACGATCGGCGCTGCAAGGATTGAATCGCGACAGAGGAAATTGATCTTGATCTGCATCGGATAATTCATCCAGCCAACGATGTCGATGTTGTCCCACCCTTCCTTGTTGTCCCCGCGCGGCGGATAGTAGTTGATGCGCACTACGTGCGCGAAATCCTTGTACAGGTCGGGGTAGATATCGGGCTGAAGGATGTTGTGCAGCACGGAAAGCTTGGACTCTTCCTTGGTCTTGAATGACTGCGGATCGTCCAGAACTTCGCCGTCGCG
>JANYKY010000261.1 GCA_025357975.1 Gemmatimonadaceae bacterium | reverse complement strand
CGACGTCTCTCGCATAGTTACTTCCTGATGTTCGCCGTCGAGCCAAACCGCTGCAGGTGTGGTTGTGGTGTAGTCTTTCGCCGCAAGGTTTTCGGATTCGAGCTTATCAATCAATAACTCTGCAAATCGGACGCCCGCTAGAGGAATTGTCGTACGGGGAGCGTAGAAAACCTCCGGCGACTGAGCTGGAGGTTTCCGAACGAACAGCTCCGTTAACGATTCGTTCCGCTAGATCCTGATGGTACGGTCCCGGTCGCAGGCGGTTCTTCACTCTCGGTGCCGGATGTCAACGTTCCGTGGATAAGATGACCAACGTGCGCTGCTTGCGAAAAGGGCTCCCATTAGTGGGGCCCTTTTTTCTCTGCTCTTTACTCCCAGCGCTTGCTTGCGCCGTAGAACGGAATCCGGCCGTCATATCTCTGCTTGGGTCTGGGTCTTGGCTCTTCGTGGAGATCCGCCGGCGCGGACTCTGACTCATCGGCGATCGCGGGCTCTTCATCTTCGGGCGATTTCTTTTCTTCGCTCATCGGTGTGAAGTCTCAGCGCGATGTGATGATCTGACGAACGCGCGCCCCCGCTCGCCGACTGGCCCGGCAGCAATGTCACCGGCGCGACAAACGGAGACAGCGCGCTCGAGCACCTAACGCGGGAGACCCAGCGCAGCCAACTCGGGGGGAGTGTACGGAACTCCGGTATCAGGATTGATGCGCCAAGTGGCCTCGCCATACGAGAAGCTGGTTTTGTCGAAAGGTCCGTTCTTTTTTTCGCTTGCATGCGGATCGTAGCCGGCGAGCTCCGACGCGAGCATTGGGTTAGGACAGCCGTTGTTGATGCCCAGCTGCCAGTCTGAATCCCAGCGGCTCGGCGTACCATTCAGCCACAGCGGCGGCCCCCTGAATTCGCCCAGCTGGATCTTCCTGCGCACGTAGACCATCACCGCCCGATGTAGCGTGCCCTCTGCGTCAGTGTTCAGGGTCCCGTACTGGCCCCCTGCGTCGTCGACCTGGCGCTGAGAATCGGCCAGCGCGAGAATCGGCGGAAGTGTCACCGTCGTGAAGGTGAGCATGGCACTTTGAATAGGTGAAAGCGATCCGGGCGCCGAGCTGCTCGGAAGCTCCGGAAGTGAGTTCGATTCAAAGCGAAATTCATAGCCTTCGTCCGCGTCATTTGCTGTCGTGCGCTCCATCGCCTGTTCGCTGAAAAGACGGTCAAGCAGTGCGAAATGGTTCATCCGGTCTTCTGCTTTGATCGCTTGAGGAACGCAGGCAGGGTTGCGTTGCGGCAGCTTGACAGCCCCTACTGATTCCGACAAACGACGCTCCGTTTGGAAAAATTGTTGAATGAGCGAGTCATTTCAAATCGGCGTATGTCAGCCGTTCGGTCGTTGCTGAAACTTGTACTCGAAGCGCCGCCTCCATCAAGCTGCTAAAATCGAGACAACGGCTTGTCGGGATTGGCATGCGCAGCCTCCACCTGTCTCGGTGGCGCTCACTACTGCGCTTACAATTGACGCACGGCTTGCCGATGTTTTGCAAACTCTTCCAATCGAGGTTGCACCGTGCACATGCGGATTCCCAATGGTCTGTCGACTTTACTCGGGATAGTCACGCTGCTACACGTCTCGCAGGTTTCCGCTCAATCCACAGATGACGGATCGGCAGCATGGATTCCGCAGGTCCTCGGAACTCAGGTGAATGTCATCGGACAGCATTTGCCTACGTTCCACAGTCCGTACAGCGGGGCAACGAGCTTCACCGCATCGGGAAGCGATGCAATCAGTCATGTCTATGGCGCCTATACCGGGGCCACTTTAGGCAGAGGAATCGACGCCTATCTCGACATCGAAATGGCACGGGGCAAAGGAATTAGTCATGCCTCCGGCCTCGCCGGTGTTCCCAACGGCGACGTGCTACGCCAGGGCACTGCCGACCTCGGAAATGGTCCGTACGTCGCTCGCGCATTTCTGCGTTATACGCGTGCCCTGAGCGGCGATCGGCCTGACACCTTATCGCGTGGCCCTGATCAACTGCCATCTGTCGTCGCGTCAAACCGGGTTCAGGTCGACGCAGGAAAGTTTGCTGTCAGCGATCTCTTCGACGTCAACCGGTACGCGAACTCCACCCGTCTCCAATTCATGAATTGGGGACTGTTTCAAAACACGGCCTGGGATTTTGCGGCGGACACTCGCGGCTATAGCAATGGCGTCGCGATCGCCTGGATCACGAGATTGTGGACGGCGCGGTTAGGAAGTTTCCAGATGCCGAAGCAGGCGAACGGCAATAAGTTCGACCAGTCGCTGCGACACGCCAACGGCAATCAGGTGGAGGTGTCATTGAACGCCCTACCCCGCGGGGGCGTCGTCCGCTTTCTGGGCTTCTTGAATCACGCGCGAATGGGTGATTATCGCGAAGCTCTCGATCGTGCGACTGGCTCAACCGTTCCAAACATCGTGGCGGATGACCAACCGAGTCGTACGAAATACGGATTCGGTGTGAATGCTGAGCAGCCGCTCTTCAACGATGGTGATACGGGCATTTTCGCTCGTTGGGGTTGGAACGACGGAAAGACTGAGTCGTTCGCATTTACAGAAGTCGAGGGGCATATGAGCGCGGGCATTCAGGTTAGCGGCGCTCTATGGGGACGGCATGAGGACAGATTTGGATTTGCCGGCGTTCGACACACTATTGGATCGCCTCATCAGCAGTATTTGGCCCGAGGAGGGATCGGTTTTCTGCTGGGAGATGGAGCGCTCACCTATGGACCCGAGACGATTCTTGAAAGTTATTATCGGGCGCAGCTCGGCAAATATTTTGAGCTCAGTCCAGACGTGCAGTACATACGGAATCCCGGATACAATCGGGATCGCGGGCCCGCTTCGGTCTTCGGGTTGAGAGTCAACTTTCGATACTGACCGATACCCGGCTCCGGTAGGTTCCTTGACCACGCAAGGTCTGAACTGGAGTTGACCCGGTTTCGTGGACACTTCACTCTTTGAGAGAGGAGGTGCACGATGGGAAAAGTCAGACCGCCGTATCCGGAAGAGTTCAGACGTCAGATGGTGGAGCTGGTTCGAGCGGGCAAGACGCCCGAAGAACTGTCGAGGGAGTTCGAGCCCACAGCACAATCGATACACACTTGGGTAAAGCAATACGAGCGTGACAGTGGCGAGAGGCGCGACGGTGGTTTGACGACGACTGAGAGTGATGAGCTCAGGCGTCTTCGACGTGAGAATCGCCAGCTTAAGATTGAACGAGATATCCTGTCAAAAGCCGCAGCCTGGGGGTTCGCAAGGGAGACCGGCACGATCCCGGACGGATCTTCGGGTTCGTGAGGGATCACCAGGCCG
>JANYKY010000227.1 GCA_025357975.1 Gemmatimonadaceae bacterium | reverse complement strand
AGGAGCTGCGCGACCCGTTCGACGGGCTCGGTGATATCAGTCTCCGGCTGGTTCGGGCCGTTGGAGACCCGCATGAGCGGATGAGAGAAGATCGTCTTCGTGCATTGCGCGCGATTCGATTCGCCGCGCGATTCGACTTCGAGATCGAGTCGGCGACGTGGGACGCAATTGCTGCCAGTGCTCCGCATATGTCCAGGCTGTCTGCGGAGCGGGTCAAGCAGGAGATCGAGAAAACCATGGAGCAGGTGCGCCGGCCGGCCCGTGCGTTCGGCCTCTGGAAGGCGAGTGGGGCATTCGCCACCCTGATTCCATCGCTGGCCGGGATCAGTGAAATCGAGCTAGCCACCCTCAACTACTTGTGTCCGCCAACATTGTCGGGTCGGCCGCAACGGCGAATCGCGCGACTCACCGGGCTTTTCGCGGGAGTTCCACCGGGCAGCGTCCTCGAGACATTGAAGCGCTTACGTTTCTCCAACGCTGACTCTTCCTGGATATCCGGAACTGTATCCCAATGGTCGGCGATGGCGCCCGAGTTGAAGAAAGTGCTGCTCGCCCCCACGCCGGTTGCTGATGCGACTCTGCGCCGGTGGGCGGCGACGGCGGGTCGCACGCGTCTTGCCTCAGTGCTTCGTCTGGCGGCTGCACGGTGGGGCGCCGAGCGGGATGCGGGATTGGTGACTCCGAGCAGAGAGGCCGTCGCTTCGGTATACCGCCGCGCAATCCG
Organism: Gemmatimonadaceae bacterium; assembly: GCA_025357975.1. Lineage (GTDB taxonomy): Bacteria > Gemmatimonadota > Gemmatimonadetes > Gemmatimonadales > Gemmatimonadaceae > UBA4720. The sequence continues at coordinate 4,424 of JANYKY010000227.1, read as the reverse complement.
AATTGCATACCGCGATCCGATAGAAGTCGGCGACCTCGCCGTGAATGGACGCGATCTGGAACGGATGGGCATGGCCGGCCCGCTGGTGGGCCGCACATTACGCAAGCTCCTGGAAATTGTTATTAATGACCCGGCGGCGAATTCTCGCACCGGTCTCCTGGATAACGCGATGAAACTGATCGACGAGTTTCGTGGCGTGCAGGCGAACCCTGGCTCACTTGACGATGATCTTTCGCGGAAGAAATCCTGACGTAACTGTATGGAAGCGTTTTCGCTCTGGCGTTGACGGCTTCACATTCACGAAGGGAGACTCTCACTACGAAGCCTACGTTGGCGCGAACGCCGAACGTGTGGTGGATCTTTTCTACACGCTTTGTGAGCTCCTGCCTCCAGCAATCGACGTTGTCATCGCGGATCTGAGATCCGAATCGACCTGGACCGGGGACAGCATCGCCTTGCCCGACGTGCGCGACGCCGTCGCGCGTTTAAAGGTTCCGCTCGCGACGTACGGTGGCGTTGAGTTCTCGCTATACACCGAAGAGGATCAGCTCACACTCACCCCGCAGCTCGAGCTCTTTATCTACTCGCGGTCCGACCGCTGGCTTTACCTGCTGCAGGGAAAAGGCCTCGAAGAGAAGGCGGCCCTCGCCGATCGCTCGTGGCGTTCACAGGCATGGGATCGCGCTCCCGCTCCGACACTTTCCGCCGCGATAACCGCTGCTGCCGAGCGCTTGTCGTTGACATCGGCGTGAATCGTGAGGCAGTCGCTTATACACTGATTGCGGCTGGAGCAAATGTCTTAGGGGCTGCGGCGGTCACTTCGCGGTCGCGGTGGTCAGTGCCGTCGCTGGAGAAGATGATCGCCCTGTCGGCCGGATTTATGGTCTCGGTCGCACTGCTGGATCTCATTCCAGAAGCAATTCAACAGCATGGCGCGTCTGCGGGACTTCTGATTCTGCTTGGATTTCTTCTCGTTCATCTCACTCAGCACACGCTGACGCCGCACTTTCATTTCGGTGAGGAGCTGCATGCGGTGACGAACGCAGTCAGCGTGTCGGCGCTCGTGGGACTTCTGCTTCACACCTTTGTCGACGGCGTCGCCATCGTTAGCAGCTTTGCGGTCGGGACTTCACTCGGCGTTCTTGTTTTCGTCGCGATTCTCCTGCATAAACTCCCAGAAGGTCTGGCGATCTCCAGTCTGTTTCTGGCCGCGGGATCGAGCCGGAAAAAGGCGCTTGCGGCGGGCGCATCGCTCGGTCTCGCGACGATCGTGGGCGGGCTGTTGACGGACAGCATCGGCACCTTGTCGCACTATGGTCTGGCAGTTGCCGCTGGCGTAACTCTTTACGTTGGAGCGTCTAACCTCGTGCCGGAATTTCAGGCGAAGCGTGACTGGAAGCTGCAGGGAAGCTTTTTCGGCGGATGTGCACTGTACTTCATGGCGCGGAATCTGATAGGTACGATGCTATGAGGACCGTCCGCGATATGTCCTGATGCCGAAAAGTTTTCGGCGGCCACCGGCTGGTGCGCGCGAAGCATCACTCTTCACGCCGCCTGCATCAGCGCAGCCACTTGCCGCGCGCATGCGTCCTCGCACGCTGGACGAAGTCGTGGGACAACAAAAAATTCTCGGTCCCGGCAAACCGCTGCGCGATGCAATCGAAAAAGGTGCAATCGGCTCGATGGTGTTCTGGGGGCCGCCGGGGTCAGGCAAGACGACCATCGGACGGTTGATCGCGCGTTATACCGACCGCGAATTCGTTCCGTTTTCTGCAGTGACCGAAGGCGTTCCGCGCATTCGTGAGATAATTGCGGCGGCCGAAGAGCGCCTCGAGCTCGGCCGGCAGACGGTTCTATTCGTCGACGAGATTCATCGCTTCAATCGCGCGCAACAGGATGCGTTTCTTCCTCACGTTGAGAGCGGCACCATTGCTCTCATCGGCGCCACGACTGAAAACCCATCGTTCGAAGTAAATGGCGCGCTTCTTTCGCGAATGCGCGTGTTCGTGCTGGATCCGATATCGCAAAGTGATCTTCGAAGCCTGATCGAGCGTGCCGCCACGGATACAGATAGAGGGCTCGGAAAGCTCGAGCTCCAGATTGATGACGACGCCATAGACTTGATCTCGACCGAAGCGGATGGAGATGCGCGCCGCGCCTTGACCGTGCTCGAAGCGGCCGCAATTCAGGCGGGGCAGGGAGGGCACATCGACACGGCGGTTGCGCGTGACGCCCTGCAAAAGCGTTTTGCCCAGCATGATAAAAACGGCGAGTCGCACTTCAACATGCTGTCGGCGTTGCACAAATCCTTGCGCGGAAGCGATCCCAACGGCGCCTTGTACTGGATGGCGCGGATGATCGAGGGCGGTGAAGATCCGATGACGATTTTTCGTCGCTCTATCGCAATGGCTGCCGAAGACATCGGGCTCAGCGATCCAAACGCATTGCAGCTCGCGATCGCTGCGCGCGATGCGTACCACATGCTCGGGCCCCCGGAAGGCTACCTGCCGCTGGCCGAAATGATCATTTATTTAGCGACGGCACCGAAGTCGAACTCATCGTATCGCGCCTTGACGGCCGCCCTCGAAGCGGCGCGCGAAACGCCGGCTGAGCCGGTCCCCATGCATATCAGGAACGCGCCAACCCGGTTAATGAAGGAACTGGGTTACCATGAGGGGTACCAGTACGCGCACGGGGTGCCCGAAGCGTTCATCCCGCAGGAGTACCTTCCTGACAAGTTGAAAGGCGCCCAGTTCTATGAGCCGGGTCCATTCGGCTTCGAGAAGGATATCGCTAAGCGACTGGCGTGGTGGGCGGAGATAAAGGCGAAGAGCGATACTGAAAAACACGGATGACGCGGAGTCGGGCACGCGCACTGGCACGAAGAACGGGAATCAGGAGTAGGGTACGCGCGACGGTAAACGGACGGCGATCAACGGACAGCAGGACGCACCGCAGGCAGCCACACTTTTTAACTTGCAAGGAGTACTTCAAATGAACAGACGAAATGCAGTGGCCGCATTCGCGGCTCTGATGTTGGCGGGTTGCGCATCCCTCGGAATGGGCGGTTTTCGCGAACCGCTTGTCCACTTCAACGACGCACGCATTCGCGGCCTGGGTTTGAGTGGTGGGGCTGTCGACGTCGTGCTCAGCGTATACAATCCAAATCACTTCAACCTCAACGCATCGCGCCTGACTTATCGGCTTATGGTTGAAGACAAGGAAGTAGGCACTGGTGCGCTCGCCAACGCATTCCGTGTTGGTGGCGGCGATTCAACGCTAGTCTCGATTCCGGTTGACTTCACGTATGCTGGTCTCGGCTCGGCGGGACGAAAGCTGCTCGAGAACGGCAGCATCAACTATCGCGTTATCGGCGATTTCACGGTGGGCACGCCCCTCGGGAACTTCACGCGTCCGTATGACCAGCGGGGCCGTTTCTCCAGTTTCGGCACCACGTCACAATCCAGGTAGAACAACACGTCTAAAGAACTGATCGAGCTTTCCGCGCCGACTGAGCGAGCATTCCTCGTCGGCGTGCAGCTCAAGCGGCCGTCAGCCCGCAACGATGGAAATGCGCTGACGGCAGGTGGCACGCTTGCATCCTCCCGCTCGCAGGTGATGGCCGAACATCTCCAGGAACTGGCCGAGCTCGTCGACACTGCCGGTGGTCTCGTTGTCGGCACACTCACTCAACAGATCGACCGGCCTAATCCCGCGACCTATCTCGGCAAGGGGAAGATCGACGAGCTCGGCGACAAGATTCGCGAAACGGACGCCTCGTTAATCGTGTTCGACGACGAGCTGAGCCCTGCACAGGGCAAGAACATCGAGGATGCAACGGGGAAGCGCGTGATGGATCGCGCGGAGCTGATTCTCGACATCTTCGCAACTCGCGCGCGGTCGAGTGAAGCGCGCATGCAGGTCGAGCTGGCGCAGCTTCAGTACATGTTGCCGCGACTGATGCGCATGTGGAGTCACCTCGAGAAATTCCGCGGAGGAATCGGCGTGCGCGGGCCGGGTGAAACTCAGCTCGAGACCGATCGCCGGCTCATCAACAATCGGATCAAGATCCTGAAGTCCCGGCTCGGCGAAGTGCAGAAATCGCGCGAAGTTCAGCGCTCCTCGAGAAAGGGATTATTTCGCGCCTCACTTGTCGGATACACGAACGCTGGAAAATCGTCCGTGCTTCGCGCTGTGTCCGGAGAGAAGTCGATCTTCGTCGAGGACAGGTTGTTCGCAACGCTCGATCCGCTGACGCGCGAAATCCATCTGGCAGAGAACACTAACGTTCTCCTCACCGATACCGTCGGATTCATTCGCAAGCTGCCCCATAATCTCGTCGCTTCATTCAGGGCGACACTGGAGGAGGTAGCCGAGGCCGATTTGCTGCTGCATGAAATCGATGCAAGCCATCCGCAATGGGA
>JANYKY010000204.1 GCA_025357975.1 Gemmatimonadaceae bacterium | reverse complement strand
CGTCAACGAGAAGCTTTTCGAGCTCTCCGGACATCTCCAGACGTTCAAGGAGAACATGTTCGGCCCGATCGAGGTCGAGGGTCAGTTCTATCGTCCCAAGCCGATGAACTGTCCGGGACACATCGTCATCTACCAGTCGCGCCAGCGCTCGTATCGCGACCTGCCGATTCGCTACGCCGAGTTCGGGACGGTGTATCGCTACGAGCGGAGCGGTGTGCTGCACGGAATGCTGCGCGTGCGCGGCTTCACGCAGGATGACGCGCACGTCTTCTGCACGCCGGAGCAGGTGCCGGTGGAGATCGAGCGGCTGCTCGACCTCGTGCACGAGATGCTTGCGGTCTTCGGCTATCCGTACACGATCGAGCTTGCGACACGTCCCGAGAATGGGCTCGGCACCGTCGAGACGTGGGATCGCGCGATCACGACGCTCTCCGATGTGCTGAACGCGCGAGGCCAGCCGTTTACGATCGACGCGGGCGGCGGTGCGTTCTACGGGCCGAAGCTCGACTTCAAGCTCATCGATGCGATCGGCAGAAAGTGGCAGGGCCCCACTGTCCAGCTCGACTTCAATCTTCCCGAACGTTTCGACATTGAATACACGGGCGCCGACAACGCGCCGCATCGCCCGGTAATGCTGCATCGGGTGCTCGTCGGATCCATGGAGCGGTTTGTCGGCGGACTGATCGAGCACTACGCGGGTGCGTTCCCGTTGTGGCTTGCTCCGGAGCAGGTGCGGGTGATCCCGATCGCTGCGGATTTCACTGCCGCTGCGCAGTCGGTTGTCGATCGATTGAAGGCGGTCGGAGTGCGGGCGCATCTCGATGACCGATCGGAGACTCTCAACTACCGGATTCGTGAAGCGGAGACTTTGAAAATCCCTTACATGGCGATAGTGGGAAAACGCGAGGCTGAGAGTGATTCGATTGCGTTGCGAGTGCGCGGCGCCGGCAAGAAGCAGGAGGTGATGCCCGTTGCAGACTTCATCACAACGGTGGGTCGTCAAATCGCTACGCGAGCGCTGGAGCTGTAGGCCAAGATCAACGTCAGGCTAGCAGCAAAGGCACCGGCAAGGCAACAGAGTTAGCCACGGATCGGAACGGATTGTGTGCGGATTCACGCGGACCTTTCCATTGCATCTATGCCGGTTAGACGGGACTCAGGTTTCCTTTTTTTTAAAAAACTTATAGAGAACCTTCCGACGTCGCTCCTGCCTCTGCCAATCAAGAGGAGCAATCGGCGACAATCCGCCCACAATCCGTTCTGATCCGTGGCTAAGTCTGTTGACTTTGCCTTTCAGTAACGGCTGCTCCGTCCAGCGAGAAATACCGTGCCAAACGCTTCGAACGCCCCGTGACACCATTGCGTTAGAGGTGGATTAACTTTCAGGCCGTCCCATCATCCTGAAAACGAAATGCCAGACCTATCTCGCACTCCTGTAATCGTCTCCGCCGCGCGAACGCCTATCGGCAAGTTCCTCGGGGGACTTTCCAGTCTTTCAGCGCCTGAGCTTGGCGCAATCGCAATTCGGGAAGCAGTTAAGCGCTCCGGCGTTTCGCTCGATGCGATTGAAGAAGTAATCATGGGGCAGGTGCTGCAGGGCGGCTCGGGCCAGGCACCGGCGCGTCAGGCACTGCTCAAGTCAGGAATTCCTGCGACTGTTTCCGCCATGACCATCAACAAGGTCTGCGGATCGGGACTCAAAGCCGTGATGCTCGCTGCTCAATCCATCAAGGCAGGCGACAAACAGGTGATTGTCGCCGGCGGCCAGGAATCGATGTCGAACGCCCCCTACTATATGTATGGCATGCGCAACGGGGTTAAGCTGGGTGACCAGAAACTTGTCGATGGCATGATCAAGGATGGTCTCTGGTGTGCGAGCTGCGATGTCCACATGGGCAGTCACGCCGAGCATACGGCGAAAAAAGGAAATGTGACTCGGTTGCGTCAGGACGAGTTCGCCGCGCAGTCGCACGCTAAGGCAATCGCCGCAATCGAAGGCGGGAAGTTCAAGGACGAGATCGTGGCGGTGGAGATCCCAGGCCGTAAAGGCGCGACGATCGTCGACACCGATGAGGGGCCTCGAAAAGACACGACGGCCGAGAGTCTTACGAAGCTCAAGCCGGCTTTTCCGGGCAAAGGCGACAATTCCGATTTAACAGTCACTGCTGCGAACGCCTCCTCCCTGAATGATGGAGGCGCAGCGCTTGTCGTTGTTTCCGAAGAGTTCGCCAAAGCAAACGGACTCGCGATCATGGCGCGTATCACCGGTTATGCAACGGGTGCGACGGAGCCGCAGGAGTTGTTTTTCGCCCCGATTCTCGCCGTCAACAACCTGATGAAGAAGTCGGGCACCAAGATCGGTGACTACGATTTGATCGAGGCGAACGAAGCGTTCGCATCTCAGGCTATCGCTGACGGTGAAGGCCTCGACTGGGACTGGAGTCGCGTCAATGTGAACGGTGGCGCGATTGCGCTCGGTCATCCGATTGGCGCCAGTGGCGCGCGTGTGCTGACGACGTTGCTCTATGCAATGAAGGATCGCGGTGCACGCAGTGGACTGGCCACGCTTTGTCTTGGCGGCGGCGACGCGGTCGCTCTCAGCGTAGAAGCCGCCTGAGCGGCGGCTTCTCGCCTCGGCGGTAGGCTGTGATTTCACTGCGGAGCCCGACCGCCATTCTCGTTACGCCGGGGAGCAAGCTTCGCGCTCCGTGGCGCCTGGTTCTCTTCATGGCCGTCTCGGCTGCGTCGCTGATCGTAATGTCGAGCCTCGAGTATTTCATCGACGGCCTGATGATGGCGCGAGGTTATGTCCCGATCGTGACCAGCTGGGGAATGCCAATCGCGCTCATCATTGCGACGATGGTGATGCTCAAGTGGGTCGAAGGCACTGATTGGACGTACGTGTGGCTGTCGAGGCAGTCGCTAAGCGGTGGGGTGCTGATTCGCGGAGCGCTTTGGGGGTTAGCAGCGATAGCGGTGCCTTCCCTGATCCTGCTCGCGACGGGTGAGCTTCGGGAAGTCGCGTCTCGGCCCGGCAGTTGGTGGGCGGCGGCGGGCCTGAGCCTTGCCACTCTACTGCCCGCGGCGGCGAGCGAAGAGTTGCTGCTTCGAGGTTATGTTTTCGCTGTACTGAAGGAGTCAGTCGGATGGCGTTGGACCCTGATTGCAACGAGCATCGTTTTCGGATTGCTTCACGTACCGAATCCCGGCTCCGATGCTCAGGCGATTTCGCTCGTGATGCTGGCGGGCTTTTTTCTTGGTTCGATTCTGCTGGCGACGAAAAGTCTTTACGCGACAACGCTGGCGCATTTTGCATGGAACTGGTTTATGGCCGCGGGCCTTCATTCACCGGTAAGTGGCTTAACGGTTCTTGCGCCTGGATATCAGGTCGTTGATTCGGGCCCGGATTGGCTGACCGGTGGAGGATGGGGACCAGAAGGTGGATTGGCGGCCGCACTTGGAATGTTCGCTCTCTTGATTTACCTGCACGCGCGGCCGTTGCGCCGCCTGGAGTCATAGAATGGCTGAGAAAATCGCGGTCGTGGGAGCCGGGCAGATGGGCAATGGCATCGCGCACGTGTTCGCGCAGTCGGGGTTTCAAGTGTCGATGATCGACGTTGCGCAGGCCGCTCTCGACAAAGGCCGCGCGACCATCGAAAGAAACCTCGAGCGTCAGGTCAAGAAAGGCGCGCTTGCCGCGGATAAACCGGGCGAAATTCTTGGGCGCATTTCGCTCGAACAATCGCTGGATGCAGCAGCGGACGCGACGCTCATCGTCGAAGCCGCAACCGAAAATACCGATCTGAAGTTCAGGATCTTCACCGACCTGGACAAGATTGCGAATCCCGATGCGATCCTCGCCAGCAATACGAGCTCGATATCGATCACAGAAATTGCTGCTCGCACGAAGCGCCCTGAAAAAGTCGTCGGTATGCACTTCATGAATCCGGTACCGGTCATGAAGCTCGTAGAGATCATTCGAGGCCTGGCCACATCGGAGGCGACGACTGAAAAAGTAGTCGCGCTCAGCGCCCAGCTCGGCAAGACGCCGGTTGAAGTGAGTGATTATCCCGGCTTCGTCGCGAATCGTGTGTTGATGCCGATGATCAACGAAGCGGTGTACTGCCTGATGGAAGGCGTCGGCAAGGCGGAGGCGATCGATCAGGTCATGACGCTCGGGATGAATCATCCGATGGGGCCTCTCGCGCTTGCAGACCTGATTGGCCTCGACACGTGCGTGGCGATCATGGAAGTACTGCAGAAGGGACTTGGCGATCCCAAGTACCGGCCATGCCCGCTACTGCGGAAATACGTCGCTGCGGGATGGCTCGGCAGAAAAACAGGCCGCGGCTTTTACACCTACAAATAATGCCGTCAGATCTTCTCGACCTCACGGAAGAGCAACGCGAGATAAAAAATCTCGCGCGGGAATTCGCGTTGCAGGAAATCGCGCCCTATATCGCGGACTGGGATGCCAGGGCGTACTTCGAGCCGTCGATCGTCAAGAAGATGGGAGACCTTGGATTTCTCGGAATGATGCTTCCCGAGGAATACGATGGTCTTGGCCTCGACACTTCGACATATCTTATTGCGCTTGAGGAGATCGCCGTGATCGATGCATCGACGGCGGTGTTGATGAGCGTTCACAATTCGTTGCCGACTCAGCTCATCCTGCGATTTGGAAATGACGATCAGAAGAAGAGATTCCTTCCTCCAATGGCGCGGGGCGAAATCCTCGGCGCCTTCGCTCTGTCCGAACCGGAAGCGGGCTCCGATGCCGCGTCCCTGACGACACAAGCAGTTCGTGATGGCGATGACTGGGTGCTGACGGGAACCAAGAGCTGGGTGACGAGCGGGAACTACGCGGGAGCCATTCTCGCGATGGCGCGAACTGACTCCGCGAAGGACAGAAAAGGCGGACGCGGAATCGGTACGTTCATCGTCACGCCTGATCTTCCCGGTTTCCACGTCGGAAAGAAGGAAGACAAGCTCGGCCTTCGTTCATCCCCGACAGTTCAGCTGACGTTCGACAACATGCGAGTGCCGGCGGCCAACCTTCTTGGCGAGCCGGGGATGGGCTTCATCTATGCAATGAAGTCTCTCGAGAACGGCCGGCTGGGAATCGCCGCTCAGTCAGTCGGCATCGCGCGTGCAGCGCTCGAAGCAGCGACTGCGTATGCCGGCGAGCGGATGCAATTCGGCACTCACATCAAGGAATTTCAGGCGATCCAGTTCAAGATCGCCGACATGGCCACTCGAATCGCGGCCTCGAGAGCGTTGATGCATGCGGCGGCGAAAGCAAAGGATCGTGGTGAAAACGTGAAGCAGGCCACGTCGATGGCGAAGTTGTTCGCCAGCGAGACGGCCATGTTCGCGACGAACCAGGCGGTGCAGATTTTCGGCGGTTACGGCTACGTGAAGGATTATCCGGTCGAGCGTCTTTTCCGTGATGCGAAAGTCACGGAGATTTACGAAGGCACGTCGGAAATCCAGAGAATCGTGATCTCGAGGGAGCAATTCGCGAAAGACTGAACGGCGATACCGATTTCATTCAGGCAACCCAATAACACTCGCAAACATCAATGGAACTTTTCGATAGACTTGCCTCGATGGGCCATGAAGAAGTGCTCGTTGCAAGCGACCCGTCGTGTGGATATCGCGGAATTATCGCGGTTCACAGCACGGCCCTCGGACCAGCACTCGGAGGAACGCGATTCTGGAATTACGAATCGGACGAAGCGGCCGTCACCGATGCGCTTCGCCTGTCGCGCGGAATGACTTACAAGAACGCGGTCGCCGGTCTGGACCTGGGTGGTGGAAAATCGGTCATCGTCGGGGATAACAGGACAACGGATCGCGAAGCGATTTTTCGGGCGCATGGACGCTTCGTCGAAAGCCTGGGTGGACGCTATATCACTGCTGAAGACGTTGGAACCGGCACAGCGGACATGGATTTCGTGCACCTCGAGACTGAGCACGTTGCCGGATTGAAGGAACGTTCCGGCGATCCTTCACCTGTGACGGCACACGGCGTATTTCGTTCGGTTCAGGCTTCTGCGAAACAACGCTGGGACTCAGACGACCTGACGGGGAAAGTCGTCGCAATTCAGGGATGCGGAAACGTCGGCAGATATCTCGCGAAAGAGCTTCACGAAGCAGGCGCGAAGCTAATTGTCTCGGATATCGATCCCGACCGCGCGCAAAGAGTCGCGACCGACACAGGAGCGCAGGTAGTTCAGGGAGATGAGATTTACTCCGTCAAAGCGGACATCTTCGCTCCGTGCGCGATGGGCGGAATCATCAACGATGATACGCTTCCGAAATTCCAATTCGCTGTAATCTCGGGGGGCGCGAACAACCAGCTTCTCGAGCCGCGCCATGGTGACAAGCTTGAAGAGATGGGCATGCAGTACGCGCCGGATTACGTGGCCAACGCTGGCGGCGTCATCAACGTGTTCGGAGAGGTCGCAGGATGGGACGCGCAACGTGCCTTGAAGAAGGCTGATGAGATTTACGACACCGTACTGAGCGTATTCGAGATCGCCAAGTCAGAAGGAATTCCATCGTACAAAGCCGCCGACCGGCTGGCTGAGAACCGCCTCGCCTCTGTGCAAACGAAGTGGAAGCCGGCACGCTAGTGGTTACGCCCGGAGAGACGATCCCGATCGCGTCCGATCACGCTGGCTTCGAGCTCAAGCAGAAATTGAGCGCCGAGCTCACGAAGCTGGGCTACGTTGTACAGGATCTCGGTGCAAAATCAGAGTCGCCGGAAGACGACTATCCAGACTATGCTCATCCGCTCGCAGAGGAAGTGTCAAGCGGAGCAGTGAAGAGGGGAATTTTGCTGTGCGGAAGTGGCGTTGGTGTAGACATTGTCGCCAATCGTTACGAGCATGTTCGCGCGGCACTGTCTTGGCGCCCGGAGATAGCGGAGCTTTCGCGAAGGCATAACGACTCGAACGTGCTCGTGATTCCGGCTAGATTCGTTTCGGATGACGAGGCGAGCGAAATCATGAACAAGTGGCTGTCCACCGATTTCGAAGGCGGACGACACGCCCGCCGGGTGAACAAGATCGACGACGATAATGTCGAGGGTGCCGTTCAGGGGGAGGGTGATGCAGCAAGCTGAAGTCGCCGAGCGTGCGCAAATGCCGATGCTTTCGGAGTACGATCCCGATCTGGCGGCAATGATTCGTCGCGAAGTCGAGCGGCAGCGCCACGGAATCGAATTGATCGCAAGCGAAAACTTCGTTTCCGAAGCAGTCATGGAGGCGATGGGTACACCGCTCACGAACAAGTACGCCGAAGGTCTTCCTGGTAAGCGGTATTATGGCGGCTGCGAGTTCGTCGATCAGGTCGAGCAGCTCGCGATCGATCGCGCAAAGCAGATCTTCGGCGCCGAGCATGCGAACGTCCAGCCGCACTCGGGCGCCCAGGCAAATGCCGCGGTCTATCTCGCGTTCCTCAAGCCCGGCGACACCGTACTTGGGCTGGATCTGTCGCAGGGGGGCCACCTCACGCATGGCTCCCCCGTGAATTTCTCCGGCTTGTTATATCACGCCATTCACTACGGCGTTGGCGACGATGGTCGCATCGACTACGCGGCTATGCGCGAGATTGCTTTACGTGACCGTCCGAAGATGATCATCGCCGGTGCGAGCGCGTACGCGCGAATCATCGACTTCGAAGCCTTTGCCGAAGTTGCGAAAGAGATCGGCGCTAAATTCGTCGTCGACATGGCCCACATCGCCGGACTGGTTGCGACGGGCCATCATCCGTCCCCTGTTCCGCATGCGGACGCCGTCACAACGACGACTCACAAGACTTTGCGAGGCCCGCGGGGCGGCCTGATTCTCTGCAAAGCAGAGCATGCGAAAGCGATCGACAAGGCGATGTTCCCGGGAACACAAGGTGGTCCGTTGGAGCACGTCATTGCCGCGAAAGCAGTGTCATTCAAGGAAGTGCTCGACCCGTCGTTCAAGGAATACTCGCGACAGATCATTGCGAATGCGCAGGCGCTCGCGGGAGCGCTCTCGAACCTCGGCTTTGACATTGTGTCCGGTGGCACCGACAACCATCTCATGCTTGTCGATCTCCGGAATCGCGGATTAACCGGCAAAGTGGCAGAGAAGTCACTCGATGCCGCTGGTATCACAGTGAACAAGAACACCGTCCCGAAAGAAACCCAGTCCCCGTTTGTTACCAGCGGTATCAGAATCGGCACACCTGCGGTAACGACACGCGGCATGAAGGAGTCGGAGATGCAGCAGATTGCGGGCTTCATCGATCGCGTTCTTCGCGCGGCGGATGATACTTCTGTCGCCAGTGCGATCAGCGGAGAAGTAAAGGAGCTCACCGCGCATTTTCCTCTCTATCCCAACGCATTTACAGCGCGAGGGTCAGACATCGGTGCCTGAGCTGGCGTTTCGCGATGGAGTGATGGAAAAGATTCGCCTCCACGAATCCCGTTATGATGAGCAGGCGTACCTGTTCGTGCTGTCAGCGCTCGAGTTCTCGCAGTCCAAACTCGACACGCGTCGCCACATTGCAGCGGCCGAGCTTGCGCATTCATGCCGGCAGCTCGCGCTGGAGCGGTTCGGCCTGATGAGTCGCGTGGTGCTCGAGCGGTGGGGAATTCGTGCAACTTCTGATCTGGGCGAGATAGTATTTACGCTCGTCGAGCTGGGTTTTCTGGTCAAGCAGCCCACCGACACTCGCGAGGAATTCGCGGGCGTATTCGATTTCGAGCGTGCATTTGACCGGGACTATCCCTGGAACGCGGCAAGCTACGTCTGACTCGGCCAGCTGAAGCATGACCGTTCGCGTCGCGAGTGCCAGTGAAAGTGTGGCCTGCGAGCGAGCCACAATCCAGTCAGGTATCAGCTCGAGCGATCTAATGAAGCGAGCGGGCGAATTGGCCGCCGCGCGGATCCTGTCGCGCTACGGCGCCGAAGCTCAGTCGGGTGTCGCGGCATATACAGGGTCCGGTAACAACGGCGGGGATGGATGGGTCGTCGCTTCTCGGATTCGCGATCTCCACTACTCGCGTTGCGATGCCAGCGCGCGCGAGAGCTGCAGCGACGACCCATCCATCCCCGCCGTTGTTACCGGACCCTGTATATGCCGCGACACCCGACTGAGCTTCGGCGCCGTAGCGCGACAGGATCCGCGCGGCGGCCAATTCGCCCGCTCGCT
>JANYKY010000180.1 GCA_025357975.1 Gemmatimonadaceae bacterium | reverse complement strand
CCGGGCAGCCGGCCGGGGCGTAGAGCCGGCGGTTGGCGATCTCGCCGAAACGATTGCGCTCCTTCTTCCGGAATCTTCGGCATCGAGCGACGAGCCCCTTCATTCATGGGTTGAAAATCGCCTTCTGCAAATCGGTAAGGCTTCGGAAGAAGAACAGCGCCGGATCGTCATCGATGCATGGCGCTCGCTTGGCGGCACTGAACGATTTGTGTGGAACAAGCTGATAACCGGCAGTTTCCGTGTTGGCGTCTCACAGTCACTGCTTGTTCGCGCACTCGCGAAAGCAAGCGACGTTCCGGAGCCGACAGTGTCACATCGCCTGGCTGGCGACTGGCAACCGACACCAGCGGCCTATGAGCGACTCATCGCGCCAGGAACAGAGGCGCCCGGCATCTCCAGCCCGTATCCGTTCTATCTCGCTTATCCACTCGAAGCCGACCTCGATTCACTTGGCCCTGTGGCTGAATGGCAGGCAGAGTGGAAGTGGGATGGCATCCGGTCGCAACTCATCCGGCGAGGCGGGAATTCATATCTCTGGTCCCGAGGCGATGACCTCATCACGGACAGATTCCCGGAAATCATCGAAGCGTCAGAATGGCTTCCCGACGGCACTGTGATCGATGGCGAGATCCTGCCATGGCGTGACGGGCGTCCCCTTCCTTTCGCACAACTTCAGCGACGCATCGGACGCAAGAACGTAAGCGCAAAGATTCGCAGTGAAATTCCGGTGGTCGTCCTCGCGTATGACTTGCTGGAGCTCGACGGCGTAGACGTCCGCAAGAAACCGCTCTCGTGGCGCCGAGCACAGTTGGCCACTCTTGTGGGCGCGGCAAACGCCGAGTCGCGAATTCTCACCTCGCCCATCGCCGAAGCGACATCCTGGGATGATATCCGCGCTGCGAAAGCCCGCGCGAGAAGTGTCGGATCAGAAGGCTTGATGTTGAAGCGTCTCGACGCGCCATATGGAGTCGGGCGGCGCAAAGGAGGCTGGTGGAAATGGAAAATCGAGCCCTACGCCATCGATGCGGTAATGGTCTACGCACAACCCGGACACGGAAGACGTGCTCTGCTTCACACGGATTATACATTCGCGGTGTGGGACGGCGATGCACTTATTCCGTTCGCGAAGGCGTATTCCGGGCTCACCGACGTCGAGATTCGCGAGATGGATGCGTGGATCCGCAGAAATACAGTAGAGAAGTTTGGCCCAGTGCGATCCGTCAAGCCGGAGCAGGTATTCGAGCTCGGCTTCGAAGGGATTCAGGCCTCGCCACGTCACAAGTCCGGCATCGCCGTGCGGTTCCCACGCATGCTCAGGTGGAGAAAAGATAAACCCGCCGCTGAAGCTGATACCCTCGAAAATCTTCGCGCACTTCTCAAGTCGACAGAAGGCGCAGTCGACAGCATCGATGGCGACCATTAAAAAAGTCGCCGTCGCCGAAAAGTGGTTTCACGCTAACGGGTGGTCCCCCTTCTCATTTCAGCGCGAAGTCTGGGACGCCTATCTCGCTGGAGAGAGCGGCCTGATTCACGCCGCGACAGGAACCGGCAAGACGCTGGCTGCGTGGTGGGCCCCACTGCTCGAGTACCTCCAGGAAGCATCGCCGCCAGTTCGCGGCGAATTGAACAATCGAACGCGAACAGCACGCGCCGCCCGGAAATCTTCGCTCCCGCTCCGTGTCTTGTGGATCACGCCATTGCGCGCGCTTGCCGGAGATACAACCGGCGCACTCCTTCAACCAGTGGTGAATCTCGACCTGCCATGGAGCGTCGAGACTCGCACCGGCGATACGTCATCGGCCGAGAGATCACGGCAGACTCGCAGGCTTCCTAGCACGCTCGTTACAACGCCTGAGAGCCTTTCACTTTTCCTGTCACGATCGGATGCATCGTCCCAATTCGCGGATCTTCGCCTCGTTGTCGTCGACGAGTGGCATGAGCTGCTTGGAACGAAGCGCGGCGTTCAGACACAGCTTGCTCTCTCGCGCCTGCGTGCGATGTGCCCAAACCTGCGAACGTGGGGCCTGTCGGCAACGATAGGCAACCTTGACGATGCGCTCTCGGCATTGCTCGGAAAAGCTCAGTCGCGACAGAAGTCACGGATCGTTCATGGAGTCGAGCCAAAGCAGATAATCGTCGACTCGCTGATTCCTCCGGTCATCGAGCGATTTCCATGGGCAGGCCATCTTGGAACGCAGATGGTACCGCAAGTCGTCGAGGCAATCGAAGAAGGACAGACATCGATCGTATTCACCAACACCAGATCGCAGACAGAGATCTGGTATCAGGCGATTCTCGCGTACCGGCCGGACTGGGCGGGAACAATTGCGCTGCATCACGGCTCGCTCGATCGCAAAGCGCGCGAGTGGGTGGAGGAAGGGTTGCGAACGGCGACACTTCGCTGCGTCGTCGCGACTTCGAGTCTCGATCTCGGTGTCGACTTTTCTCCGGTCGATCGAGTTCTTCAAATCGGCAGCCCGAAAGGAATAGCGCGACTCACGCAGCGCGCGGGCCGAAGCGGCCACCGCCCTGGCGCACCCAGCCGGGTCACTTGTGTGCCGACGCATACCTTGGAGCTCATCGAAGTCGCAGCCGCGAGAGACGGCCTTCAGTCGGGATCGATAGAATCACGCTATCCCGTCACTCGTCCACTCGATGTCCTGGCGCAGCATATAGTTACGATCGCGGTTGGCGAAGGCTTCATCCCTTCGGAGCTGCTCTGCGAAGTGCGTGACACCGACGCCTACTCCGACCTTCCCGACGATGAATGGCAATGGGTACTCGGCTTCATCAGCAACGGCGGCAATGCATTGCGAGGCTACCCGGAATACTCGAAGGTGGTAGAAGATGCCTCGGGAAGATGGAAGGTAGAGGACAAGTCGATCGCTTTTCGGCATCGCATGTCGATCGGTACGATCGTTAGTGACGCGCACATCGTTGTGCAGTATTTGAGAGGCGCGCGACTTGGATCGGTCGAAGAATCCTTTGTCGCGCGGCTGACGCACGGGGACCGTTTCGTGTTTGCCGGGAAGCCGCTCGAATTCATTCGGGTTCGCGACATGGTGGCGTGGGTGCGCCGTGCTCCAAATGCGACTGGCGCGATTCCGAGATGGATGGGAAGCAGGCTTCCATTATCGGGCGAGCTCGCCGCCGCGCTTCGGGACCGCCTCGGTGAAGCCGGGCGCGGCGAATACCGCGATCCAGAGATGAAAGCGATCGAACCGATTCTTGAAGTCCAGCGAAAGTGGTCGCACATACCTGGACCCAATGAATTTCTCATCGAACGAGTTCAAAGCCGCGAAGGACATCACCTCTTCTTTTTTCCATTTGAGGGAAGACTCGTCCATGAGGGGCTCGCCGCGCTGTTGGCGTACCGTCTGTCGAGAATCCAGCCGATAACATTCTCCATGTCTGCGAATGACTACGGCTTCGAGCTGCTTTCCGCCGATGATGCACCACTCGAAGAAGCACTTCTCCATGGGCTGATCGATCCAGCTGGATTGGCAGAGGATATTCCTGCTTCGCTCAATGCGACCGAAATGGCGCGCAGACAATTTCGCGAGATCGCGCGAGTTGCTGGTCTCGTCTTCCCCGGATTCCCGAGGTCCGGAAAAACTGCGCGGCAGCTTCAGGCCTCGAGCGGATTGTTCTTCGATGTTTTTCAACGATACGACGCGGGCAACATGCTGTTGACGCAGGCGCACCGCGAAGTTCTGGAGAGGCAGTTGGAGCGCACGCGTCTCGGAACGACGCTTCACCGCATCTCGGCCGCGAAGGTGGTGATCACCAATCCGAAGCGGACACCACCGCTCGCCTTTCCCCTGCTCATCGACCGAACGCGTGACCGGCTTTCATCCGAGAAGCTCGCGGATCGCATTCGTCGTATGCAGCGGGTGTTGGAGCGTGCTGCCGGATGATTTCAAGGACCGAGTTGACGGCAACCGTTCGAGGAGAGGTGCTCACGCTCCTTCCCGAGCGTGCACTGTTCTGGAAAATGCAGGGAACGCTATTCATCGCAGACCCCCATTGGGGAAAGGCCGCGACCTTCAGGGCCGGAGGGATTCCGGTTCCATCGGGGACGACTGATGAGTCTATCGCGCGCCTCGATGCCTTGCTCGACCGCACATCAGCTGACCGCATAATCTTCCTAGGCGACTTGCTCCATGCGCGCGAAGGACGCTCGAACGAAATGTTCGCGTCGCTGGCATTATGGAGAGAAGCCAGGTCCAAAGTCGATTTGATTCTGGTGCGCGGCAACCACGACAAGAGCGCCGGTGACCCGCCTGCCCAGTTACGGATTCAGTGCGAAGATGCGCCTTATTCGATGATGCCATTCGTACTGGATCACCATCCGCGTCCGCATCGTGACGGTTACGTGCTGGCAGGGCATGTTCATCCGGGCATTCGGATTTACGGCGCGGGCCGACAACGCGAGCGGCTGCCGTGTTTCTACTTTGGGAAAGACGTTGCGATTCTGCCGGCTTTCGGGGACTTCACCGGGCTCGCTGACGTGGGGCTCGCCGAAGGTGATCGGGTCTACGCGATTGCGGACTCGACCGTGCTGCAGATTGTTTAGCTTCGCGCGCCTGGTTCGGCCTCAGAGCAGTCTCGCTGGCGGGTTGCTTCCCCGCCAACGAGACTTTTACATCAGAGACTACTGCTTGGGCTTAGCCAGTGCCTGCACCGCCGGGGGAGGCGTGATCGTCGCGCCGTTGCCCAGCTGCACCGAGCTGATGGTGAGGATCTGCTGCTGGCCCATCATTTCCATCGTCGTCTTCGTCGCAACCGTGACATCGCCGAACTTCTTGTAGTCGTTATACAACGAGACGACAGGAATTGCGCCCATCGAAGTCGTTTGAATACTACGAGATGCCACCAGGTAACCCGTGGCTGCGCTGTAGCAATCGAACGTTTCGCGGCCTGACTTCCACTGGAGCTTCACTTCATAGCAGCGCTCCCCGTTCATCGTAGTGTCTGCAACAGTGGTCATCGAAGAAAAAAGCTGCGCGTCGCGTACAGCGGCCCGGCGGTCCGCCTCATCACGAACCTGCGCCATTTCCTGTCCAGTCAGGAGGCGCGGACCCTGCATCGGATCTGCGGCCCAGGCGATCGTTCCATCATATCCAGCCTGCACTTCACCCATGCCGGGAATTGTCGTCACCATCTGCATCTGATTCACGCCTGCCTGAGTCATCTCGACAGTTCCGTTGATCCCCGCCGACGGCATCGACATTCCACCTTTCGTGAGAACGGATTTGGCATTCACCATCGCTTGTCCGCCGGTGACCGCGACATACTTGGCGATGAGCCCCGGTGCCGCGGGAAGCGTCTGTTGTGCACTCAGAACCTGAGATGCTGAGAGCATCGGCAACAATGCCAGGATAGAGCGAACTATCAATTTCGATTTCATGGTTTTCTCGTTCGGTTGAATAAGGTGAAAGTAAATATCTGAACCCTTCAGTTGATTCTGCTGCGGTGAATCGCCGGGCTGCTTCTGATCCACCGTACAGCCGCGTCGAGCGCTCCGTCTCTGCCTTCGGCGAGGTCCTGTGGTGATAGCGGTACGACCTCATTGGGCACCACACCGGCTCCTTCTATCCTTCTGCCATCGGGGTCCGTGAAATCAGCGACAGCGTGAACGAATACATCTCCCGACGGTAATCGGTCCATCATGGCCGGCAAAGCCTCGCCGGCGCTTCGTTCACCGAACACGCGTGCGCGACCGATTCTCTGCATGCCGGTTGCGAATATCTCCGACGTGCTCGCCGACATTGGATCCACCAGAATGGCCATCAATCCAGCGTACGGAGCAGCCGAAGTTCCATCCGTCTTCGCTCGGCGGGGATTCATGACAAAGTGCAATGCGAGCTGTCTCGATCGCATTGT
This sequence comes from Gemmatimonadaceae bacterium, assembly GCA_025357975.1. Lineage (GTDB taxonomy): Bacteria > Gemmatimonadota > Gemmatimonadetes > Gemmatimonadales > Gemmatimonadaceae > UBA4720. The sequence goes on along the minus strand of JANYKY010000180.1, from coordinate 10,944 downwards.
GCCGAGTGAGAGGGCAGAATCGACGAAGTAACCGCCGAATCCCATTACCATCCCTCCCACACCGCCTGGATTCCCGCGCAGGTCTACAACGATTCCCTTGCAGTCACTCACCTTGTCCATCGCTCCCTCGAGTTCCGGCACGAGTGCGGGCAACCAGATATTGAACCCGATCACTCCAACACATGACGTGCTGTTACCGGCCGGCGTTTCGAGTCTTTGCAAGATGACTCTTCCAGTCAGCGCAGGAAGGTTTCCGAACTGCGACACCGTACCTGTGGCGGGCACTGCGACAAGGTTTCGATCGATTGTCCGGCCGTCACCGCCATGCAGCTCGACGTGAACAGTTCTGCCAGATCCGGGTGAAAGCGCGTGATTCAAGCCGTATAGGAGCTCTGCCAGCGCACGCTGGCGGCCCGCTGCCGGCAGATCGCCAACTTTGCGCAGGGAAGCCGTTACCCCGCGGCCACCGATTTTGTCGACAATCTCTCCCGGAGTGATTCCCGCCAGAGCGGCCGGACTGCCGGGATCGACACGCCAGACTACTCCAGAGGTCCCGGCCGAGCGAAGGGAAAGGCCAGTCGTCCCGCCGACTCCGCCCTGATCGGAGGAGCTATCGGCGATTTCGGCAATCTCGGGTATCACGTAGAAATGCGAGTCTGGAATTCGCTTGAGGGTGGCGGACAGAAGCGAATTCAATCCACTCCTGGTTTTGACGAGAGTTGCTTCTGGCCGGAGAGTGTCTCTCACTGCCGTCCATTGGGTGCGGACGAACGCAGTGTCCACGTAGGTGTTCTTCACCAATGCCCACAATGAGTCGAAAGTCGCGACTGCGATCGCTGGGGACACCGGCGCTCCTGCGGGAACCGCCGAACTTGCGTGATTCGAGGCGCAACCTGCGCCTAACATTGCCACCATGACCACTGATGTTTTCAATGCGGCGAACGGGTTCGACTTTACCATCAGCCTCAACGGGTTACGGCCCGATTATAGCTTGGATTAGCGGGCATGCTTACAAGACGAATCGGCGGGCTCGATGTATCGGTCATTGGCCTTGGATGCAATAATTTCGGCCGCCGGCTGGACGCCCAGGACACGAACAAGGTAGTCGCTGCAGCCTTGACGGAGGGAATCAATTTCTTCGACACTGCAGACATCTACGGGAGCACACACAGCGAAGAATTTCTCGGGAAGGCACTCGGTAATCAGAGGCGCGATGTGATCGTCGCAACTAAGTTCGGCATGAAAGTGGACGAAAAAAGAAAGGGCGCACATCCTGACTACGTGCTGAAAGCGGCGGAGGACAGCCTTCGACGGTTAGGCACCGACTACATTGATCTTTATCAACTTCACGAGCCAGATAACACTGTTCCCATCGCTGACACACTCGGCGCGCTGGATCAGCTTGTCAAAGACGGCAAGGTACGTGAGATCGGCTGCTCCAACTTTACAGTCGACCAGATTTATGAGGCCGAGGAGGCAGGAAAGCCCGGCATGTCGAGGTTCGTGAGTGTCCAGAACGAGTACAGCATTTTTCACCGCCAGCCAGAGCTCGACGTACTTCCCGAATGCAGCTCCAGCGGAATGGCCTTTCTGCCCTACTTTCCCCTCGCCAATGGGCTGCTGACCGGCAAGTATCGGCGCGGGGAGCCTGCTCCAAAGGGCAGTCGCATCGAATCGGGGTGGCACGGTGAGCTGCTAACCGGTGACAACATCGACATCGTCGAGAAGCTCATTGAGTTCGCTGCCGGATGCAAACGAACTATCCTCGATCTTGCTTTCTCGTGGATGCTGACGAGACCGATGGTGGCTTCGGTCATTGCGGGCGCAACGTCGGCGGATCAGGTGCGTACAAATGCCAGCGCTGGTACATGGCATTTGAGCGACCTGGACCTGGAAAAGATCAACATCATCGCCCCATTAGGTCGATGATGTTGGACTAAATGCTACGGAAAGCTAGGCGAGCTTGACGAGTGCCGCGTTCCATTGCGGCGTGTCCTCGTCTTCCTTGTACATCTGATCGACATCGACGACAACGCTCGCTCCCTGACGCTTAATGGCGAGACGGTCCATGCCGCGTGTTGCGCGTCCCGAAATGAAGTCCCCTTTCGGATCGTACTTTGAGTGGTGCTTGGGACACTGGAACTGTTTGTCGACATCGTTCCATCGGAGCGCCGTTCTCTGGTGCGGGCAAGAGAGATTGAATGCGTAGACTGAATTCTGGTATCGCGCGAGAATGACCTCGTTGTCGCGATCGATCTGCACGCTGTCGGCGGCTGGAATAGCGTAGGTGATGCCGGCTTTTCCGCGCGAGACTGCCTTGATCATGCTTACGGGCAACGCAGCTGCTGACCGTGCTATTCCAAGAGTCGCAACGACTCCCGCAACGCCGACCGCCGCGTCCCGAAGAAAGTCGCGACGGTTTGTAACGAGGGGGCAGCTGTTGCAATCGTCGTGATTTACTTCGTCGTTGATATTCATCGGTCGATCTCAATTTCCAAAGTTAGTTGGAGCGCTGTCAGGCCGCGTTGGTAAGCGTGATGCCGGCGACCAGTGTTGCAGACCACAGTACCAGACTCGTTAACGCGTTGAACCGCAGACGGCCCCAGAGTCCGGCATCTCTCTGACCGTCAAAAGCATTACGCAGAGCAGACTCGGTTCGTTCGAGTAATACACCGTTGATGAGAAGAAGAGCCACGAGTCCAAGCTTGATCCACAAGAAAGGTGACGCGATAAAAGTCTTCAAATCCGAGGCGAGCATTGCAATTCCGGTCGCAAACTGAAGGGCAATGGCGATCAGTACTGGTCGGTGAAGCTGGTTGAGGTCGATGAGATGCTGGCTTCGTTGCTCAGCGTTCTCACCTCTCAGCATGAGTGTCGTTCGATCCGCAGCGATCGCGAGACCTCCCCCAAAAAGCATCCCCAGCAGATGCAGCGCTACGACGCTCGTGGACAATACTGTCGAGTCGCTGTAGGCCTGCTTCCATGGATCCAGAACGTGTTCGATGCCTTGAAGCGAAACAATCATCATTTTGGAAAGGGTTATTGCGGTGGGAGCAGACGTTTGTTGCTTGCTAATTCAAGAATGCGGCCGCAACTCGAGCGCCCGTTGGCAGTCTTGCGTGTGAGGTTTTTTGGCTCAAGCCGTTGACGGTGAGCGACCGTTTTTAAGCGGTGAATGGCTACATCTGGCCGGTAGAAATACCGTCGTCCGATTGCACGCGATCAGTCATTGTCCCGAACGGTCGGGAATGACGAAGTCCTGCGCGGCCACTGCCTGCCATGTTCCCGACGTGTTCAGCCACGTATCGGTGAAACGGTAACGGGTGGTATAAGGCCCAGTCTTCCCCCGTGACGTTACGGCGAGGATGCCGGTAACCACCGCAACCGGTCCGAACTCATGAACCACTAGATACTGATTCCACGCTCGGTCGACCTTGTCGCCAGTCATGACTCCGCCGATCACCTGGTTGCGTGTCATGAGTCTCGCGTTCTCGGTATAAATGAAGCCTGGTGCGGTCAGCCGGATAAAGGCCATCGAATCGCGGGTGACGAGTGCTCTCGCCCAGTCATCCTCGAGCTTCAGGAGCGTACGCGCCTCAACAGCCTCGCGGGATTGTTGTGCTTCCGCTTTCGCGGCACTAGCGAGAGCGATCATGACCGCCAGGATCTGAATGCTGCGCACTCGCATAATGCCGTCTCCGAAAAAAGTTATTGTTCGATGAGCTTCCGGAATTGCTTCCATTGGGCAATTCCCTCACGCATCTGAAGGGCGAACGCCGATCGTCCAGCAGCGCCTTCGCGAGTGCGAACATGGCGAGCCGAAGCCTGCCTGGATTCGCGCTCATTCCGCCCGAACAACGACAATACGTGCTGGGCCTTGCCCGCTGGCGAATCGTGGAGCAGCAGGAAAAACCCGTTCTTGCTGAAGGGGTTTAGTTCGTAAGCTCCCTCGACAGCGGAGAAAATTCGTACCTCAGCCACACGCTCCAGTCGCCGCTGCCGCTCATCGCTCGGCGCAGCGCGCAGGATACCATCGGGAAAGCTTGCCATGCCCCTCGAAAGCACCATCGCCGGAACCCAGAACGAGCGTGGCATCGCAAGTTTCCCAGCCCAATCGACCAGTCGTTTTCCGTCGATCGACGGAAAGCGCTCGAGAAGCCAGACTGCGTCCCATGCTGCTCGTAATCCGTGAGAAAAGAGGTGCGCCGATGAGTGAACCATCGCGTGAACGATCATGCCCTCGGGATCGAGCGTTGACAACGCCGGGAATCTCTTGAGCTCGCGCGACTGCGCGATCATCTCGCTTTCAGGTAGTTCCCAGAATGACGGCATGATGCGCGTATGGATCTCGACCGGTATCCCGTCGAAGAACAGCGGCGCCAGATGGTGCGGACCGGTGCGCGGCTCGATGCTGTTGCCAGTGAAACCGCTCAAGAGAAGCTTCTCCCTCAATTGATTCGCGAAATTCGCATCGACGTGCACATCGATGTCACCGCAACCGCGCCGCACAAGTGCACCGCCTGACTGCTCATCGAGTGCCATCAACGCACCGCCCTTCAGGAGCAAACCCGAAATACCCACCGTTGCGAGTGCGTCGTTGAGCCGTGTAAGAACCTCTCGCTGCCCGAACTCGTGCAGCGCTTCGTCGATCGCCGCCCGCTTCAGTCGGTCGACAAAAAATGAAGGCGCCCACCGTGTCAACGCGGTCCGCGAAAGGACTGGCGCAAGCGCACGTGCGACTCCGCATCGTACGAGGTAAGTCGTCATGCGATTCCAGTCGAAATCAGCACGCCCGAGAATCGCCTCGGCATTTGCGTCAAAGCGCGCCAACCGGCCTGATGCCGCATCGATCCAGAGTTGCGCCGCACCCACCCCGTTCGCGTACTCGATTCCAAGCGTGCGATCCGCCGCACCTGAAAAAATGACCATACGGCGCGCTGCAAGTGCGGCCTGATGACTCGGTGCGGACAGGCGCTCGCGAAGGACAGCAACCGCGGCGGGATTTGTGTTCATGTCGAGACAGAGATCACACATTCCCGAGTGTTGCGATCTGATACCGAGCTCGCGAGCGACTCCGGCACTCTCGAGCTCGCGGAGCAATCGCTCCGGTCCCGCGCGCCTGATTGTTTCGAGAATTGGGTCGGTGTTGTGCTGGTCGAGGAGCTGACTCATCCCCTTCTCTCGAAGCGAACCGATAACGAGTGGTGAAGCGGCGTCGAGAAAGTACGAGGGTCCGTTGCACGCGGTCATTCGGCCATCGTCAGTAAGCGCAGGAACGCAGCAGGCCGTACAGTAGCCGGACGTATTACCACGCAGCTCGGCGATCGGCAGCTGGCGCGCTCTCCCGATTTCCTGTACGTCGTAAAAACGCATCTTCAGCTGGTGTCGCTTCTCGAACGGCGCGACGATGCCGGCAAGCTCAGGGTCATTCGCAACACGCGTGATGTTGATGTTGAGCGGCAGGTTGAACCATTCAGCCGCCCGCGCGATGTTCAGTGCTGGTTGCGGGCCCTGAAACTGGGCGTGATACCGATCGTAGCTGATTGTTATGCGGACAACACCGGCGCGTTTGAGGGCGGCGACTGTTCGCCATGCAGTGGCCTGACGGCGACCCCAGAACCCGTTGCTCGACAACGTCGCAATCATGCCTCGTTGCCTGGCGGCAGCCAGCAGGTCGAAGACGAGCTTCTCTCTTATCATCGGCTCACCGCCGGTGAGCTGGACCGATCGAATGCCCGCATCCGCGGCTGAGTGAAGCGTTGCGAGGAGCTCATCACGGCTTGGCTCGCCTTTGATTTTCGGACCACTGCTCACACTGCAATGAGCGCAGGTCATGTTGCATCGTCGAGTGAGCATCATCGAGATGGCTTGCGCCTGCTGCATATCACCGGCTCCGCGCGCGCAACTCATCGGCTTACTGGACAATGAGTGACTCCACCGCATCTACCATCGCGCCAAGGTTTCCTCTACCGAGATCGTAAGCCGGCACCGTCCGAAGCAATGGCGCAATGCGTCGTATGCCTTCGATAAAGGGAAGAGTTCGAATATTGAATGCATACGGCAATAGGGAAATTGCGGCTCTCGCTGGATTTATCTTCCGAATCTGCGCCTCACCTATCTCGGCCTCGCGGCGTCCAAGGAAGAAAATCGCTGACAGTGGTGCCGTTCCGCTCCGGCGCTTTCCGGTGACTTCATGGGGGTGAAAGAACAGCCCTTTTTGTGTCTCCACGCACGAGGGACTGTTCCGTATTTCGCTCCATACCGAGTCTCCGACCAGTTCCCGGCTTCCGAGCCTCAATGAGACCCGGCGCGGCGCCGGAGACGCGACACACTGTTTCGAATCGATGAAGACCAGGTCGTCGGACATCAACAACCAGCCAGCGCGCCACAGCGCTGTTGCGAGAGTCGATTTGCCCGCGAACGACGGGCCGACAATCGCAATGCCACTGGAATCATTCGAGAGAAGGGCTCCATGCACTGCCACAGATTCGCGGGCGTTTTGAAGCAGCCAGTCGAGCGCATCCTGCTCGATGATCTGCAGACACATCTCGCGACTCGTGCAGGCTGCTGAAATCATTGACGACGCGGCCGAGTGGCCGGATACGATCCATGCATCGCCTTCGCCTTCAGGCAGTCTTCGCACTTGCCAGCTCCGGCTGGCCGGCCCGTCAACGTCGCGAACTTGCACCGCGAACACCCGCGAAGCCATTTCCAGAAGCTCGGCGTCACGAGATTGCAATTCGAAGACATTACCCTGTTCGGTCCATTGCACTAAACGCGCATCCGGCACCTTCACGTTCACACCCGCTATGATGCGCGGTGCCGGAACTTCAGGCAGAAGAACCCTTAGTTGGCAGTTTGACTGCCGCCGATGACGCCCGCGTAAGCAACCTCGCGTTCGAGACCTTCGCGGTTCACCACTTCTTCAATTGCGGGCGCTTGATACCCGGTTGAATCTGGAGGCTGAACTACATCTGCATTCAATTTTTCGTCTGCCATTTTGATTTCTCCTGAAAGACTGATCTACGACCATTGTACGGCGTGGAACATAGTATGGCAGAATGTCTCATGCGTCAAACTTTCAGTCGAGCGAACGACGAATGTCGCTTGACTAAACTTTGACGAGGTTTTGACCTCAACGTGATTGAATAGAGTTCGCGAAGCCCTGATCTTGATGCGTTCATCATCATTGATCGTGTCTTTTCCGCCAACGAAGACCCCACCGGAGTTCCGCATGCGGATACGCGCGCTCGCCTTGTTGTGCCTTGCTGCTGTTCCTACCGCAGCTCAGACTGTGGACACGACAGCGACAAAGTTAGCCTTGATCGAAGCCGACAAAGCCCTTGCAGGTCGAGACTCGACAGACGGCCCGAAGGCATTTCTGGCCGCGCTCGAGCCTGAAGCGGCCATCCTTATTCCGGGACAGCCGATTCTGAAGGGCCGGTCGGGAGCGGAGAAGGCATTTGTCGCGCGTTATTCGAGTCCATCGTCGTTCGCCTGGAGCCCTGTTCACGCAGTAGCCGGCACCGATGGCCGGTTCGGCTGCACGGTCGGCTTCTCGCGATTCGCAAACGCCGCCGATACTTCCCACGCCGAACACAAAGGCACGTACCTCACGTGCTGGCACCGCGGCAATGATGGAAAATGGAGAGTGGCCGGCCACCAGCGAAATGATAGTCCGGGTCGACCTCCGATTCTGGCCGACAGCGGAACCATGTCCTTCGCGCCTCACTCGGCCACAGTCTCACTTCGGGGCAATGGACTGAAGGCTTCTCAGCAAGCGGACGCCGCGTTTGCGAAAATGGGTTCGGCGCCCGAAGGCCCTGGACCGGCGTTCGTGCATTATGCCGCCACCGACGCAGTCATGCTTGGCGGTGCCAGCTTTCCTCATGGCCTGAATGGGATTGCAGCGGCGTTTGACGGATTCCCCGCGGATCAAATAATCACGTGGGATCCGATGCGGTCGCTCGGAGCTGGGTCAGGCGGGCTTGCTTATACTGTTGGTCACTCAGTGAGCGGACCACGGCCAGGCAAGGCTGGTGAAGCTCAGCTGAACAAGTACATGACCATCTGGCGACAGAACCCCGATGGTCGCTGGGTCTACATATTCGATCTTGGAACGTCGAGAAAATAGCTAGCGCGTCACCGGAGCCCGCGAGTCTTCGGGCTGTGCGACAGTCATCGGCAGGCGAGCAGTCTGGCCGTCGGACAAAATTCGAGTTACGAATCGCTGCCCTTCTGCAACGCGTTCGATCTCGATCGCGATTGCTTCCATTCCCTGCTCGAGGCGTTCGAGCCGTTGCGTTGCATCGCCGGAAAGCTGCTGCAGTGGTGCTGCCGAACTGCGGGTGCCGCGCTTCCACAGCGTCCGCGCGTAGACGATAGTCAGGGGAAACAGTATGAGGCCGATGAATGCACCGCCCATTGCGGCGACATTTTCAGGAATGTCGTTCGGGGCCGTCTGGCTTTCTGCACTGCCGGCAAGTGCGAGAGGGGCTGCGCTCATTTGCTGCCCGGTTGCAGCTATGTCAGACTCCAATTGAATCATGCGCTTGTCGAGCACTGCAATTCGCTGCTCGAGACCGGCGCGACTGGTACCTGCGGGCGCAGTCCGGAGCTCCTCGGACAGGCGATGCCGGCGTCCGGTCGCCGAGTTAAGCTGGTCGGAAAGCTCCCCTCTCTCGGATTTAAGGGCTCGTACTTCATTGCGGCTGGTTGGAATCGCAAGAGTTCGCGGTACGCCGTCCGCACCCGTTATTGTGATCGTTGGCGATGGTGGCGCTGGGAGCGGAGGTGTTGGCGACGCAGTGGCTTGCATTTGTGCTCCTTACGGTCAGTTCCCGCCCGGGTTACAACGAGCTGCTATGGCGCGGTGTCCAGAAAATTGATCGTCTTCTCCTTATCCTGCGCCCAGCGCAGCGCCCATGCGTCCTGGAAAAGGAGCAGTGGGTTGCCTTTCGCGTCGAACAAGAGTGTGGTTCCCTGCCCTCGGGCTACGCGCTCGATATCGTCGGTCGGGCCGACAACCCAGCGGGGATAACGACCAGCGAACGGCTCGAATTTGCAGGGAACGCCGTACTCAGTTTCGAGACGAAACAGCATTACGTCGAACTGAAGGAGTCCAACTGCGCCAACAATTGGAGTGGGGCTTGTAGTGTCAGTGCCAGATGTGAAGAACACCTGGGCTGCGCCTTCCTCGGTCAATTGCCGCAGACCGGTGTCGAGCTGCTTTCTTCTCATCGGATCCTTGACGATGACCCGGGCAAAATGCTCGGGTGGAAACCGTGGGATACCCTGAAATTCGAGATCGCCGTTGTTGGACAGGGTATCGCCGATACGCAACACTCCCCGATCCATCACGCCGATTACGTCACCGGGCCACGCTTCGGTAATGGCCGTCCGCTCGCGCGCCATGAATTGCTGCGGCGCCGCCAGTCTCATCGGCTTGCCTGTCCGAACGTGATTCACCTGCATTCCAGCTTCGAACTTTCCCGAACAAACTCTTACGAATGCAACCCGATCGCGGTGCCTCGGATCCATGTTCGCCTGGATCTTGAAAACGAATCCTGTAAACGCGACATCCGTCGGTTGAATTGTCCCAGCCGTCGATTCGCGTGGTAGAGGCGGCGGCGCAAGCTCGAGGAATTCCTTCAGGAACGGCTCCAATCCGAAATTGGTCAGTGCGCTTCCGAAGAATACGGGTGACAACTCGCCGGCGAGCAGCTCACTGTGATCGAACGGATGTCCGGCTTCATCGAGCAGCGTGATGTCGTGCACCAGCTGCTCATGCGACGCCGACCCCAACAGGTCATGCAGCTCTAATGAGTCGAGAGCCCCGACTTTGACTTCCGCGCGGGTTGCGCCATGCTCCTCATCCCGGGAGAAAAGATGAATGAGCTCGCGCCGCCGATCATATACTCCCACAAAAGTGCCGTCACGAAAGATTGGCCACGTTACCGGATGACACTTGATGCCGAGGTCAGCCTCGACGTCGCTGACTAGCTTGAGCGGATCTTCGCCCGCTCGATCGCACTTGTTGACGAATGTGAAAATCGGAATCCGGCGTTTTTTGCAAACTTCGAAGAGCTGTCTCGTACGCTCTTCGACTCCGCGGCGATTATCGAGCAGCATTACGGCGCTGTCGGCCGCGACGAGTGTTCGGTACGTGTCTTCTGAGAAGTCTTCGTGGCCGGGTGTGTCGAGAAGGTTGACGTGGTATCCGTCGTACTCGAACTGCATTACGCTCGACGTAACCGAGATTCCACGCTCCTGCTCGAGCTTCATCCAATCCGAAGTGGCATGACGCGTTGCGCGCCGCGCCTTCACCGAGCCAGCGAGATGAATCGCGCCGCCGTAGAGGAGAAGTTTTTCGGTAAGCGTCGTTTTTCCGGCATCAGGATGGCTGATGATCGCAAAAGTGCGGCGAAGCCTGATTGCGTCTTCGAGGTCGGTCACACCCTAACTTAGCTACATCGCCTGAACGAGAGCCTTGTAACGGGGTGACTCGCGGATCGAGTCGAGATCGGCGTCGTGCTCGATCCACGCCGGGTCGCCCCAGCCCTTCTCGACGGAATGCTCCAGGGCATCGAGGGCATCATCGGTGCGGCCGATGATAGCAAACGTACACGCGATGTTGTACAGCAGCATCGGATCGTCGGGATCGACCGCGATAGCCCGCTTGGCAAAATCGACGGCTCTCTCAACGTCGTGGATATTCGCGTTTGCAGTCGCACCGAGAATCAGCGCACGTGAATCCTCTGGATTCAAATCCAGATGCTGATCGATCAGGTGGACCTGCTTCTGGTACGCGATCTTCGCTTCTTCTTTGCGGCCGAGCGCCACGAGAGCCTGGCCCATGAACCCCGGCGTCTCGAAGCCCTCAGGACGGATAAGGGCACAGCGCTCCAGAAGTTTTACCGCCTCCTCGAATTCGCCTTGCGATAG
>JANYKY010000141.1 GCA_025357975.1 Gemmatimonadaceae bacterium | reverse complement strand
ATTTTCACTCGAACGCGGCGAGTCCCGTAATCGCCTGGCCAATGATCAGAGTATGAATGTCGTGTGTTCCCTCATACGTATACACGCTCTCGAGATTCGCCATGTGGCGCATCGACGCATACTCGGCGAGAATGCCATTCGCTCCGAGCAACCGGCGCGCCTCGCGAGCGATATCCGTTGCCATGCTGACGTTGTTTCTCTTGGCAAGTGACACCTGAGTCGGCGTGAATGTGCCGGCATCTTTCAATCGACCAAGGTGCAGCGAGAGCAGCTGGGCTTTTACAATTTCCGTTATCATGTCCGCGAGCCGCGCCTGCTGAATCTGGAATCCACCGATCGGCTTACCGAACATCACGCGCGTGCCGGCATAAGAAAGAGCTTCCTCGTAGCACGCGATCGCGGCGCCAATTGCACCCCACGAAATTCCATAACGCGCCTGCGTAAGACACATCAGCGGACTCTTGATGCCTCCCGATTTTGGAAGAATTGCATCGGCCGGAAGTCTCACGTCCTGAAACACGAGTTCGCTCGTGTCGGATGCCCTGAGTGACAACTTTCCCTTCTGGTCTTTCGACGTAAATCCGGGAGTGTCAGTCGGGACGATGAACCCGCGAATCGACGTGTCTTCTTGCGAATCGCCAGTTTTCGCCCAGACAATCGATACCTGCGCCGTGGACCCATTCGTGATCCACATCTTCGCACCGTTCAATATCCACGCGCCGTCAGCCTGCTCTTTCGCGCGGGTGATCATACCCGACGGATTTGACCCGTAGTCTGGCTCAGTCAGTCCGAAGCACCCGATAATTTCCCCGGCCGCCATTTTCGGCAGATAGTGTTTCTTCTGTTCTTCGCTGCCAAACGCATAAATGGGGTACATCACGAGCGATCCCTGCACTGACGCGAACGATCGAACGCCCGAATCACCGCGCTCCAGCTCCTGGTTGATCAATCCGTAAGCGACATTGTTCAACCCCGCGCACCCGTACTCCTCAGGCAGATTCGCGCCGAATACACCCAGCTCGGCCATCTGCGGAATGATCTCGCGCGGAAAGCGTCCTTCGACATATGCCTTGCCGATTACGGGAATGACTTTGTCGTCGACGAACTGTCTTATGCTGTCACGAACCGCCCGCTCTTCTTCCGAAAGGGCCGAGTCGATGTTGAAGATGTCTTTGGATGCCATTGGTGAAAGATAGTATCTGCCGAGGGCGGCCTGCGAGCGTCAGGCTACGTCGCGGCGGGCCTTCGGGGCAATTCCGACAGCTCGCGCTTTTTGCCTGAATTCGCGCCCATGATCGACTTTCAAGCCCGTCTCATCCTGCCACTGATGCACCATCTCGTGCAGAAGAGTATGCACTGCTTCATCCCATCCGTGGCGCCGGATGTGAGTGCGGCTGATCACTATTTCAGCGCGCGCTCCTTCCTGGCCGCGCCATGAATAATGACCGAGGCGGCTTTTAAGCCTGCGGGACACGCGGATGGGGACGGACGCGAGCTCCCCGGCAAACTTCTCCCGATTTAAACGCGCGTGCCACTCGGCCAGCTCTCTTACAAACGTTTCGTCTGCCGGGTGCGTTTTTTCTGCGGCACGTCGTAGCGCTGGCTGGGCCCGCGCGTGCGCGGGAATTTTGTACGCGACGAGTCTGCGCCGTGCTTCAACGCGCCTGCGTCGCGTGCGCGCCTGAACAAATAGCACGATGGCTTCGAGCACGTCGTCCGGTGCGTCGAGAAATCCGCGGTGAATCCTGATCTCAGTCGAAGTGAAACTCACCACGACTGTTCTGTTGTGCGTGAGTCGAACGCCGAAGCGCTGGTCGAGCCCGACGCGACGCAATGCATCTCGCAACTCTTCCGCAGTTTGAGGACGCGGGGCGGGCTCCAACGCCAGATGGAGCTGCGCGCCGATTCCGATCAGGCGACCGAGCGCTCGAAGCAACGATGCGGACCGTGTACGAAAGTTTTTTTCTCGCTCGACCATATTCTTGTTGTAACGTCGATTGTCTTCGGGCCGATTTCAATCTCGTTGACTGACGATGGCCGGCCTCCGCGCGATCTATTGGAAACGGTTCCTGCCGTCGAGATGACTGTCCCTTTGCGCGTATGCTCGATGTAGTGGACAGATTCCTGATGGTCGTGCCCACACAGAATCAGATCGACACCCATCGCTGCAAACGCGCCCAGGATCTTCTTGGTTCGCTTCAGGCCGTGACGCTGTGACAACTCGCCCTTCACGGGATTGTGATGCATGACGATGACTTTCGCATTCCCCGGCTCTCCCGTCGAGAACGCCTTGTCTGCTTTCTCGAACTGGCTCGGACGAAGATCGCCGATGATCGAGATATCACGGACGTTCCACGTCAACGTACGTGGCGTCACTCCTTGCGAGGTATTCAAGCCGACGACGGTTGCACCGGGTAGTCGAAGCACCGGTTCAAGGTCGGTCGAAATGAACTGCATATAGTTGTCGTACATACGCGATTGATCGCCCACGCCTAGCGGAGCGCGCCACCACTTCACATCGTGATTGCCTGGGACGACGATGACCCTGCTGACCTTCTCGGCATCACGGATGAACACCTGGGCCCGCTGGAACTCTCCAGCGCGGGATCGTTGCGAGAGGTCTCCCGAAATAGCGACCAAATCGAATTTATCAGTCTGAATCAGCTCTTCGATTGCTTCGATCTGGGCCGGAACCGCAGGGCGGCCGAAGTGCAGGTCGGAGACGTGAAATATCGTAGTCACCGTCTCTCGACTTTCACCTATTGTGCCACCACCATGTCGGCGAACCTTGTCGCAAGCGCGCGGGCGAGCCGGCGAAAACCGTATCCGCTCAAAAGATCAGCACTCGGAA
>JANYKY010000031.1 GCA_025357975.1 Gemmatimonadaceae bacterium | reverse complement strand
GCAAATACCACCCGGACTCTAATTTAATGAAAGGCATAACGAAGCCGTTTGCACCGATGATCCGCACGACATCGGCTATCCTGATGGCAGCCGCAACTATATCGATCGGCGGTTGCAAGGGCGGCTCTGCCGCTGAAGCCGATGCGGCAGCAACCGAGACAGCGACAGTTGGAAACGAAAATATCGCTGTGGTCGTAAGCGGTGTCCTGCAGAACGGTCCGACCGTGTCAGGCAATCTCGCTCCCGAGCGAGAAGCCATGATTCGTGCGCAAGTTGGCGGCAGCCTGCTTCAGACCTACGCAGACGAAGGACAGGCCGTGCGAGCCGGCCAGACGCTCGCACGTATCGAAGGTGGTGGGCTTCAGGACACGTATCTCTCCGCCCGCGCAGGTGTTACTGCAGCGAGCAGCAGCGCCGACATCGCCAATCACGAGCTCGCTCGCTCGCAAAAGCTTCTTGCCGCCGGTGCAATAGCGGAACGCGACATCGAGCAATCTCGGCGCACGTCGATCGCCGCAAACGCAGCGCTCGCCGACGCGCGCGCTCGTCTCTCGACCGCCGCAAAGCAGGTCGGTAACACGAACGTGACATCACCAATGTCCGGCATAGTGAGCGAACGGCCGGTCTCCGCCGGCGATGTCGTTCAGCCTGGGACGGCACTGTTCACCGTCGTAGATCCGTCCAGCATGCGTCTCGAAGGCTCGGTTCCGTCAGAAGCATTGTCTCAGGTAAAGATCGGTGCACCGGTTTCGTTTACAGTGAATGGCTATCCCGGGAAATCCTTCACAGGCCGAGTCACTCGAGTCAATCCAACTGCTGATCCAGCGACGCGACAAGTGCGGGTATTCATATCAATTCCGAATGCTCAGGGAACGCTCGTCGGGGGATTGTTTGCGAATGGAAGGCTGGCCGCGGAAAGCCGCACGGGTCTCGTTGCGCCGGTAACCGCCGTCGATTCTCGCAGCAATGTGCCTGCAGTGTTTCGAATCAAGGGCGGCAAGGTTGAACGAGTACCAGTCACACTCGGGCTGAAAGACGAAGGATCCGAAAAGATCGAGATCGTATCGGGAGTGCAGGCAGGCGATACGCTGCTCCTCGGCGCAGCGCAGGGTATCACGCCGGGAACCATCGTCAAGGTATCGACGCCTTCAGACAAGGCTCTTGTCAAGACGCCAGGAGCGTAACAGATGATAATTTCAGATTTTGCAATCAAGCGTCCGATGATCACCATCGTGATGATGGTGGCGCTTGTGGTGTTCGGCCTTTTCGCGCTGTTTCGCCTTCAGACGGATGAATTTCCCGATGTGCAGCAGCCAGTCGTCCTCGTTGGCATTCCATACCCGGGTGCATCACCCGGCGGTGTGGAGAAAGAAGTTCTCAAGCCTGTCGAAGATGCGATCAAGGGCATCGCTGGCGTAGACAAGATTTATGGAACCGCCTTCGATGGCTACGCGCAGATCACAGTGCTGTTCCTGTTCGAGAAGGACGTTTCACAGGCGAGCCAGGATATTCGCGATGCGATTTCCGGAATTCGGTCGGATCTTCCGGTTGAGATGAAGGAGCCAATTCTCCAGCGGCTGGATCCGAGCGACAGGCCAATCGTTTCGCTGACACTTTCTTCGGACGCATACACTCCCGCCCAGCTGACGCGAATGGCGGACCCCGAGATTACGAGCGCGCTGAAAGGAATCGCAGGCGTCTCTCAGGTCAACATTGTTGGCGAAGTAAAGCGTGAGATGACGATTCAGCTGCGTCCCGATGCATTACAGGCAGCGGGCATCAGTGTCGCACAGGTCGTGCAGGCGCTCGGCGCACAGAATCTCGCCGTTCCCGTTGGCAGCGTAAACGGAGCGATGGATGAACGAGCCATTCGGCTCCAGGGAAGGTTGGACGGCCCTGCGGACTTCATGCAGCTGGTTGTCGCCGAGAAGAACGGTCAGATAGTTCGGCTCGGTCAGGTTGCTGATGCGCTCGATGGTACGCAGGAGCAGCGCACGCTCGCACTCTATTGGAAGCGAGATTCGACCGCCGCCAGCAATCTTGCCGGCAAGGAAGCAGTTGGAATCGACGTCACGAAGGCAAAGGGCTATAGCACTACCGCCGTGAGCAACAAGATTCGCGTGACGGTCGACAAGCTCCAAAAGACTCTGCCGCCGGGCGTGAAGATGGATGTAGTCCGCGATTCCGGAATTCGAGTCGCACACTCGGTGACAAACGTGGAGGAGGCGCTGATCGAAGGAGCGCTCCTGACAGTGCTCGTCGTATTCATCTTTCTCAACTCGTGGCGCTCGACGGTGATCACAGGTCTCGCGCTGCCGGTGTCGGTGCTCGCCTCATTCGTCGCAGTGTGGGCGTTCGGATTTACGCTCAATACGATGTCACTGCTCGGGCTGTCGCTCGCGATCGGAATATTGATCGACGACGCAATCGTCGTTCGAGAGAACATCGTGCGGCACATCGAGATGGGTAAGGATCACATGACCGCTGCGCACGAAGGCACCGACGAAATCGGGCTTGCCGTTGCGGCGACGACATTCTCGATCGTCGCTGTGTTCGTGCCAGTTGCTTTCATGTACGGTGTAGCGGGTCAATGGTTCAAGCCGTTTGCCTTGACGATCGCGTGCTCAGTGCTCGTGTCGCTTTTCGTCTCGTTCTCGCTGGATCCAATGCTCTCCGCATACTGGGCGGATCCGCAGGTAGAGGCACATGAACGTCGCAATCCGGTCGCCCGTACGCTCGACAGATTCAATACCTGGTTCAACAAGCAGGCGGAGCGCTACAAGAAAGTGATTGGATGGGCGCTCGATCATCGGCTGGCCATGGTTGCCCTCGCGCTGGTTTCGTTCTTCGGAGCACTTGCGCTTCCTGCGGTCGGGCTCGTCGGAGCCAGCTTCTTTGGCACAGACGACAGGTCGGAGCTGAATGTCGGAATCGAAACTCCGCCGGGATCCAATCTCGACTACACGCGCATCAAGGCCGAAGAAGCCGCGCAGATCGTCCGAGGGCACAAGGGCGTCGT
>JANYKY010000381.1 GCA_025357975.1 Gemmatimonadaceae bacterium | reverse complement strand
GGCCTGACAACAATCGCCGCTGCCGTCGGTGAGGACGCGGGCACGATCGAGGAAGTGTTCGAGCCGTTCCTCGTGCAGAATGGATTTCTTCAGCGCACTCCGCGCGGCCGCATGGCGACAGCACAGGCGTATCGGCACTTTGGATTTACAATGCCGAACGGCGGTCCAGCACAGCCTTCCCTGTTTTGATTCCTGACGGAAGCCGAACTGATCACTACGACTTTCATCTCCCGCACGATCAGATAGCTCAAGCTCCGGCCCATCGGCGCGATGAGAGCCGCTTGATGATCGTGCATCGCGACACAGGCGACATCGAGCATCGGACATTTCGGGATCTTGTAGACCTGATTCCGCCGGACGACACCATCGTTCTCAATACGACCCGCGTGTTCCACGCGCGGCTGCCTGGAACTCGCGACTCTGGTGCGTCGGCCGAGGTTCTTTTGTTAAAAGCTCTGGATGACGACACGTACGAAGCTATGGTGCATCCGGGCGGCAAGTTAAAACCGGGACGTCGCGTTCACGTGGGCCCCGACCTGGATGTCGAGATTCTTGAGACCACCGAGCGACGCACTCGAATAGTTCGCCTTCGTTCGCCATTGTCCATCGATATCGCAATCCAACGGTACGGGCATGTTCCGCTTCCGCCCTACATCGAGCGCGCGGATGAGCCAGCGGATGAAGAGAGATACCAGACAGTGTATGCCGACCAGGCCGGCTCAGTCGCCGCGCCAACGGCGGGGCTTCACTTCACGACGGAGATGCTCGACACGCTCGCGGCAAAAGGTGTGCACCGAGCCGACGTGCTTCTCCATGTTGGGGCTGGGACATTCAAGCCGGTTGAAGTCGATGATCCCGCTGAGCACGTAATGCACGAAGAGTCCTATTCTATTTCAGCGGCGGCTGCCGACCAGCTGAACTCAACTCGTGAGCGCGGCGGCGCGGTGTGGGCGGTCGGAACGACTTCGGTGCGCACACTTGAAAGCGCGGTTGGCAACGATGGAGCTTTCGCGGAGAAAAGTGGTGATACCAAAATTTTCATCAGGCCGCCATATCGGTTCAAAGCGGTAAACCATCTGATCACCAACTTTCACCTTCCTCGCTCAACACTTCTGATGCTCGTTGCCGCGTTCGCAGGCCATGAGCTGACAATGCGTGCATATAAGGAAGCGATAAGCAGGGAATACCGGTTCTATTCCTACGGTGACGCGATGCTGTTGTTGTAAAGCGGGCAACAGAAAGTCGGGCACGCGCACCGGCTGCGGTCTACGGGCATCGGGCAACGGGCAACTCACTCAGAATGGCATTTGAATTTTCATTAACCCAACAGATCCAGCGCGCCCGAGCCGGGATTTTTTCAACCCCGCACGGCCCTGTCGAAACGCCGGCGTTCATGCCAGTAGGAACGCTGGCAGCAGTAAAGGCCCTCGATCCAGAAGATCTGACGAGAATGGGCGCATCGATGATACTGTCGAATGCCTACCACCTTCATCTCCGCCCCGGTGATGACCTGGTAAAAGAGATGGGCGGCATTCACAAGTTCATGCGGTGGCCAGGCCCCATTCTCACCGACTCCGGCGGCTTTCAGGTTTTTTCACTCGCCAAGCTGAGGAAGGTGAGCGAGGACGGAGTTGAATTCCAAAGTCACATCGACGGGTCGAAGCGTTTTTTCACACCCGAGTCGGTGATGCGCATCGAGCACAACATCGGCGCCGATGTCACCATGCAGTTCGATCATGTAATACCGGGTCAGTCCAACGAACCCGACGCGCGCGAGGCGAGCGAGCGCAGCATTCGCTGGCTTTCCCGATGCCTTTCGGAATTCGCAAAACTCGACTCAATCAGTGAACGCGATCGCGATGCGCAGACACTGTTTCCAATCGTCCAGGGTGGTATTCACTCTCATCTCCGGCGCGACGCCGCGACGGCCATAATGCAAATGAACGACTGGACGGGCTTTGGCATTGGCGGCCTGTCAGTCGGTGAGGAGAAACCCGCCATGTACGAGATGCTCGACGTCGTCAGTGACACTCTTTCGAACGATCGCCCGCGATACCTGATGGGAGTTGGGTTTCCCGAGGACATAATCGAAGGAATTCTTCGCGGAGTCGACTTGTTCGACTGCGTGGCTCCGACGAGAATGGGCCGAAATGGCACTGCCTTCACGGCCGACGGCCGGCTCAACATCAAGCGAGCTGAATACCGTAACGACCCCGGACCGATCGACCAGACCTGCGACTGCTCGGCGTGCACTCGCTTCAGCCGCGCGTACATCCGGCACCTCTACGTCACGGACGAGATACTCGGTCTCCGCCTGCTCTCCCTGCACAATGTACATTTCCTTCTCTCACTTGCCCACTCGGCCCGCAAGGCAATTCTTGACGGTTCGATCGACTCGTGGAGCAGCGCATGGCTCGCCCGCTATCATTCTCGCAACAACTCCGATAAATGACCTTTTACGCCGATCTCGCTCAGCTTCAAATTCCAGCATTGAACGGACTCGTCGGTCCGATTTTCATGTATGGCGCCATCTTCGCCATTTTCTATTTCGTTCTTATCCGTCCCGGCCAGAAGCAGCGCAAGGAACAGGACGTTCTCATTCGTGCGGTCAAAAAAGGCGACGAGGTAGTGACTACTGGTGGCGTTGTCGGGGACGTGATCTTCATCAAGGAAACTGTAATCAACGGAACGAATCAACCGAATGAGGATCGCATCACGATCAAGTCCGGTGAGTCACGGTTGATCATCGAGCGCGGCCGGATTGCGCGCGTGTCTCGTTCCGGCGCCGGCACCGCCGCGGCGTCACAGGGGTGAAAGTCCTCGATATACGGGTCCTCGGCGACCCGGTTCTGCGGAAAGAGACGACCGAAGTTCCTCAAGTCACTAACGACATTCGAACTCTCATCTCGCAGATGTTCGATACGATGTACGCCGCCGAAGGGATCGGCCTTGCGGCGCCCCAGGTGGGGAGGACCGAGCGCGTTTGCGTCATGGACGTGGACGGCCAGAAATTCGCCTTTGTGAATCCTCAGATAATCGAGAGCGAAGGGACAATCCGCGGAGAAGAAGGCTGCCTTTCCATTCCTGAAATCTTCGGTGACGTTACGCGCGCGAGCCGTGTCGTGGTCCGCGCGCTCGACGAACATGGAAAGGAGTTTGAGGCCGCGGGAACCGAGTTGCTTGCGCGCTGCATGCAGCATGAGATCGATCATCTCGACGGTAAGCTCTTCATCGACTACCTGAGCGTTCTCAAGCGACGATCAGCGATGTCGAAATGGGAAAAATTGAAGGAAGATTACCCAAACTTCATTCGGCAGGTTTCCCTCGAGCAGGCGGGACCACACGGCAGCGAAGGCGAGCTCTAGGTGCGCGTCCTCTTCTGGGGGACACCCGAATTCGCCACAGCTCCTCTTCGTGCGCTGATAGGAGAAGGTTTTGAAGTAACGGGCGTAGTGACTCAGCCCGACAAGCCACAGGGACGCTCCCGTGCGCTGACTGCACCGCCTGTAAAACAGATCGCGCTCGAAGAGCATATACCTGTGTACCAGCCGCCGACGCCGAAGGACGAAGAATTTGGCGACGCGATTCGCTTGATGTCTCCGGACATCTCAGTCGTGGTGGCCTACGGACACATTTTGCCGAGGAGGGTTATCGACCTCCCGCGAATGGGGACGCTCAATATTCACGCATCGCTTCTTCCTCAGCTGCGCGGCGCAGCGCCCATTCAGGCGGCTATCCGACAGGGCTTTACTGAAACGGGCATAACGATCATGCGAATGGTCCCGGCGCTCGATGCCGGGCCTATCATCCTGCCGGCCGCCATTCCGATTCTCGACGATGAAACGTACGGCGAGCTGCAAAACAGGTTATCGGAGCTTGGCGCGTTGACTCTGCTGGAAGCACTGGCGCTTCTGGATCTCGGAGCGGCAGACGAGCAGCCGCAGGACGATTCACGCGCGACCTACGCACCGAAAGTGACGCGGGATGACGCGCGCGTGAACTGGAATGTTTCGGCCGGTGAGGTCGCGCGTACTATCCGTGCGTACGATCCCAGGCCCGGTGCCTTCACCACCTTGAATGGCTCCGACGTGAAGTTATTTGGCCCACGCGTGGTTCCGCTTGAAGAAGTTCTTTCGGAGCACGATGCACCGCCGGGAGAAATTATCTCCGCTGCAGACGGGCTCGTGGTCATGTGCGCGGACAGCATACTTCGCGTGCAGGAAGTTCAGCCATCCGGCAAAGGGCGCATGAAGTCCGTCGACTGGGCTCGCGGCCGCGGCTTCGCGATC
>JANYKY010000377.1 GCA_025357975.1 Gemmatimonadaceae bacterium | reverse complement strand
TGCGTCGGCCAGAACCGCTTCTGGTTTCTGCAGGAGCATCAGGTGCAACACTTCGTCCATTGTGGACACGAAGGTAAAACCCATCGTGCCCCGCACATCTTCGGGAATGTCACGGAGATCTTTCTCATTCGAGGCAGGAAGAACGACGTGGCGAAGTCCGGCGCGATATGCAGCGAGAATTTTTTCCTTCACTCCGCCGATTTCGAGTACCCGTCCACGCAACGTCACTTCGCCGGTGATTGCGGCGTCGCGGCGGATCGGGCGGCTGCTCATCACGCTGGCAATAGCGAGCGTGATCGCTGCACCGGCGCTCGGACCATCCTTGGGAATTGCGCCGGCAGGGAAGTGAATGTGGAGGTCTGATTCGCGAAAGTCCTGACCCGGGATGTTCAGCAGGTCCGCTCGTGATCGAACATACGAGTAAGCAGCATCCACTGATTCACGCATCACACTGCCCAGCTGCCCGGTTACCGTGAGCTTGCCGCTTCCCGACATCCTCAATGCTTCGATCAGCATGAGGTCGCCTCCGGTTGCCGTCCAGGCCAAGCCTGTCACGACGCCTATCTCCGGATCCTGTTCGGCCGACTCCAGCGTGTATCGCGGGTTTCCGAGAACCTCGATGACCTTTGCGTTGTCGATGATCCAGGCGCCCTCCTCACCATCGGCCTTCTTCCGCGCGCGGCGGCGCAGAATCGCAGCGATGTCGCGCTCGAAATTTCGCAGACCGGCCTCACGTGAATATCTGCTCGATATAAAGCCAAGCACTTCGTCGGTGAACTGCACGTCTTTATCCGTGATGCCGTGCTCTTCGAGCAACCGCGGCAACAGATAGCGCCATGCGATCTCGACCTTCTCCTCTATCGTGTAGCCCGATACGCGAATGACCTCCATACGGTCTCGGAGAGGCGCCGGAATGTCGTAGATGTTGTTTGCAGTGCATATGAAAAGAATGTGCGAGAGGTCGAACGGCACATTCAGATAATGATCGACGAAATTCTGGTTCTGCGATGGATCGAGAACCTCGAGCATGGCAGAAGTCGGGTCGCCTGAGGATCCGCCACTGCTCATTTTATCCACTTCATCGATCATGAATACAGGGTCGTTCACCTGCACTCGCCGAAGCGCCTGGATGAGCAGGCCGGGCATCGCTCCGACGTAGGTGCGGCGGTGGCCGCGAATTTCCGCTTCGTCACGTACGCCGCCAACGGAGATACGATAAAATTCGCGGCCGATGGCGGCGGCGATGGCTTCGCCGAGAGATGTCTTTCCCGTGCCCGGTGGACCAGCAAAACAAAGGATTGGTCCGTGAGGATCGTTTCCCCTGAGCTTGCGGACAGCCAGGAACTCGATGATTCGCTCTTTTGCCTCGTTCAGGCCGTAGTGCCGTGCATCGAGAGCTGACTGCACTTCGGTCAGGTTGATGTCGTCACGCCCGGATCTTTTTGCCCAGGGAAGGGAAATCAACCAGTCCAGATAAGTTCGAATTACCTGGTACTCGCTCGACGCTGGCGAGAGCATCCGAAGCCGTTCCGCTTCGCGCCGCGCTTCCTGCGCGGCTCGCTCGGACATCCTCGTTTCTTCGACCTTGCGCAGAGTCTCAATGGCTTCTTTCTCGCCGGGGTCGACTTCTCCCAGCTCCGCCTGAATCGCCCGCAGCTGCTGGCGCAGATAAAAATCGCGCTGATGCTGTTCGATCTTTATTTCGGTCTGGCGCTTGACGTCCTCGACAACGTTCGCGCGCGCGACCTCGCGCTCGAGGCGAGTCAACAGGAAACGCAGTCGTTGCCCAATGTCCAGCCGCTGAACGATTTCATCCTTGTCGGCGATCTTGAAGTTCATGTTTGTTGCGGCGAGGTCGGCGAAGCGACCAGGATCCGAAACATTCATCTTGAGAATCGCCGGCACTTCGTCCGGAATTCGGTCGACGAGCTGGGCAAGCGTTTCAGCCGCGTTGACGACGCGCGCTACGATCTCGTCAACCTCTTCAGGATTAGCTGAGGTTTCCTGGGCGCACGTGACCTTCACGATCGGGTAGGGAGACGTCTGCGTCATCTCGTCGATCACGATTCGGCGGAGGCCCTGCAGCGTGATCTGGACGGTTTCGCCAGGCAGATTGATACGCTCGTGTACCCGCGCCGCAACTCCAATGCGGCCGACGAATTCCTTCATGTCCACCGGCTCGTCCCGATCTCCAGTCGCGACGACGAGTGCGACGATCAGCCCCGCTCCGGTGTTCTCCTTGAGCAGGGCGAGATTCTCCGGGGCTCCCATCTGCACGGCGATTGTGCCGAGTGGGTAGACGATCGTGGAACGCAGCGCCATCAGGGGAAGTGAGGGCGGAATGTCCGACTTCAGGATGTCGTCTTTTCGCTGGGTCTTGGGCATTCAGGGAAGTTATTCGTGCTTCTGCTGGTGTCTACCGAAGCGGGTCGCTTGAGACTGCAACCGCTTTGACACAGAGACCACCACAGAAACGGCAACTACAAAAAAAGTTTAGACGCAGAGAC